>JALZBL010000030.1 GCA_030947395.1 Actinomycetota bacterium
TGATCCGCTCTTTCCCGGCTGCCTGGTGCGCTGCCGGGCGATCGGCATGTTCCGCATGACCGACGAGAAGGGCGGCGACGACAAGTTGCTCTGCGTCCCGGCCAGCGACCCGCGCCTGGAGCACCTACGCGACATCCATCACCTACCGGAGTTCGACCGGCTCGAGATCGAGCACTTCTTCGTCGTCTACAAGGACCTGGAGCCGGGCAAGAGCGTCGAGGGCGCCTCGTGGACCGGCCGGGCCGAGGCCGAGGCCGAGATTCTGATCTCGCGGCAACGGCTGGGCGAGAACCCGGGGATCTTCGCCCACTGACCGCCCGCGCGGCCGGGGGCGGGTGGGACGGTCCTCACGCTGGTCAGGCCGCGGCTCCGGCCGCTGAGAGCAACCGGGTGGCCGCGCGGCGGATCACGTCGCGTTCCTCGTCGGTGATCTCGCCAGCCCGGGCCTCCACGATCCAGGCGACCCGCTCGAGATCCCAGACGACCCACGGCGTATGCCGTTGCGCCGCCTCGGCCGCGGCGTCGGCGACTGGTGACGGGGCCATGGAAGACGAGGTCATGGATCCAGTGTGGGCCGCCGCGGGGCCGGTGTCGTCCCTATCTTTACCCCAGCCCGGTCGCCTCGACCCGAACTATGAGCTTTTCCCTAGCGACCGACGGACGCGGAACGAATTGACGCCCCGCTCATCGCGTCACGCTCGAGCGACCGGCCGGTCCTTCTGACGTAAGCAAGTCGACCGGGCGCCGCCTTGGTGCTCACCCGAAGGGATCACCTCCGCATGCGCCTGCCGTTGAGAGTCGCGACTCTCGCGATGACCGCGAGTATCTCCGTCGCCGGGTTGAGCGGCGCGACGGTAGCAACCGCCGACGCGGCCGCCACCGGCATCTACAAGAACTGCACCGCCCTCCACGCTCGCTACCCGCACGGAGTCGGCCGGACCACCGCCCGCGACCGCACCAGCGGCCGTCCGGTGACGACGTTCAAGCACAGCACGACGCTCTACAACCAGGCGATGAGGGCGAACAGCCGACTTGACGCGGACAAGGACGGCGTCGCCTGCGAGAAGAAGTAGCCGGGGGCTTACCACCTCCGGACCACCTTCGTCCCGCTGAACAGCTGGTCCCGAGGCCGGGCCCTCGCGTTCACCCCCCGGCTGCCGTTGGTACGTGTTGCCGCCCACGGTGCCGCTCGGCGTTGGTGGTATCGGCGCAGCCGAACCGGCAGCGACTTCGCATAGTCGGACCTCGTGAAGCTGTCTGATAAAGCCTCTCCTCGCCGAGCAACGCTCAGCGGGTCAGTGCCGGAAACACCAACTCCACAGTCCCCCGGCACAGCCCGCTCGGTCTACCGGCGCAGCCAGGTGCCGACCATCTGGCTCATGCCGCCAACTTGGTCGCGGAACCCCAGCGCGGCGTAGAAGGCGGGGTAGTGGTCGGTGAACAGTGCCGCGTGCTGGCCGGGCACGGTGGCCAGTAGCCGCCGCACGACCTGTCGGCCGACTCCCCGGCGGCGATAAGCCGACGCGGTCCAGATGTCGACGAGGTAGGCGTTGCACACGCCGTCACTCAAGACGCGTCCGTTGGCCACGAACTCCCCGTCGAGGTGGGCGAAGACGACGGCGTGGGAGTTCTCGTGCGCGCGGCGGTACTCATCCGCAGTGCGGCCGTTGTCGAAGTCGTCGGCAACCAGCGCGGCCTTGAGCGCCGCCCAGTCGATGCCGTCCAGGCGATCCGAATACTGGATGTCGGCCACGCGTCACTATCTCAGGCGCGCGCGACGCGACGAAACATCTCCGCCGCCGACTCATGGAAGCCGGCCGGCAGTCCATTCGCGGCGAAGGTGGCGGCGATTTCCTCCATCTCGGCGACCCACCGGGCACCTTTGGCCGCGGCCGCTCGAGCGGCGGTCCGGGATGCGTCCGGCAGATCGGGCTGAGACATCGCCCATTCGGCCAGCAGCGCGTCGGCACTCCCTCCGCAGCGGCGGTGGCCCGGATGGCGAGCAGCAGCGCGGCTCGGCCCTTGGTGTAGGCGGCGTAACACATCTTCAGCGCCGACGCCGGCCCGATCTGCTCAGCCAGCACCTTCGGGTCGGCGGCGGATCCCTGGAACAGCGCGGCCACCCGCGCCGCCGTCACGCCGGACAGGTACAGGCGGGTACCGGTGCTTGGCGAAGGGGGTGAACCGATGATGGCGCCGTCGACCGGGACCGCGCCGCCGGCGGAGACCGTCGCGGCGATTTCGCGGGCCGTGGCCGGGGCGATTGCGTTCGCGTCGACCTAGGTGCCCGTGAAGCCGACCACGGATCGCGCCACATCCACCGCGGCGGCCGACGGGCAGATGGACAGCACGACGGTCGCCCCGGCCAGCACTTGACCCACCGACTGCACATCGGTCAGTCCGGCCCAGTCCGCTCGGCGCACCGTCGCGCCATTGCGACCGCCCGACGCCCACAGCACGACGTAGCCCGCATCGACCAGCTCGCGGCCGGCCGCGGCGCCCATCTCGCCCGGATGCAGCAGGCCGATCACTTCTTCGTCCACTCGAGTAGTCCTTTCCGGAGCGGTCACGCGGCGGGGCGGATCTCCACCGGGCGATACACCCACGCCGTCGTCTCGGCCGTCGCCTGGCAGGTGAGCCGGGCCGGCGCCGATCGCTCGACGCGCACGCCTACCTCTACTGCGCCGTTGGGCGTGGCCAGCCGGACGAGCACATGGGACGGATCGCTCGCGTCGAGGCTCAGCACCTGCAGATCGCTCACCCGCGGCGCCTCCTCCAATGCGTAGACGAACGCGACCGCGGCCTGGGCGGCCGGTGCCAGGCCGACCCGGCCGCGCAGCAGGGCCGGTACCACCTCGCCGCGGTCGGTGACGTCGGTGAACTCCGCGGCCGAGAAGGACAGGACGCGCCCGTAGACCAGGCCGACCGGCAGCACCAGCACGTTGGCTGCGAACCGCTCGCCGCCGATGTGGCTGCACTCCCAGACCCGTCCCGGTCGGGCCGCGTGCAGGGCCGCCGCGACCGGGCGGCCGCGCAACGCACAACACGGGTCGTGCCGGCTGTGCGCACACACCAGGTAAGCCGGCTCGGGGTCGGCGATACCGGCGGCGATCTTCGTCGCCGCGACCGGTCCGTCGATGTCGAGGGTCAGCAGCTCCGCGTCGTCGACGAACTCGCCCCAGACCAGGCTCTCGCGTCCGGGCCGGCAGTCGGCGAAGCCCCACTGGCGAGCGTCGGTGTTCGACCGTCGGCCCGGACGCCGGATCGCCACGACGCGCACGTTGCGCCGGCCCAGCTGGCGCTCGAGGGCGGCCGCGACGCCCGCGTCGAACTGCGACTGCCGCAACCCGTCACGTCCCCACGGCCCGGGTTGTTCGACCAGCAGCACTCGCGTGGCCGGAAAAGCGGTACCGAGCATGGGGTCACCGCGCAGCTGGGCCAGCATCGCGCAGTTCTCCAGCGAGTCGCGCCAGGCCGGACCGCCGAGCCCGGAACTCACGCCGGGTCGTCGGCCGGGACGACAACCCCTTCGCCCAGGAGCCGACGCACCAGGGCTAGGCGCTGGGCCGGGTCCAGGCCGGGTAGCTCGACCGGCGTGAACGGCTCGTCGTCGAGCACGACCTTGACGGCCGAGGCGGCGGCCACCGGCAGCGCGATGACGCGGTCGACCACCCGCAGACGCAGCTCGTCGTGGTCCTCGTCGAGGCGGTAACGCAACCCGGACCGCACCCTCAACCGCGTTCGGTCGTCGAGTATCGCCGCGAGCGTGCCCTGCGCGAGCGGGCTGATCGGCTCCGGCCGGGTGTCAGCCGCCAGCTCGGCCCCCACCGCGTCCGCCACCGCGTCCAGGTGCGGCCGAGCCAGGTCGAGCAATACCCCGGCCAGGACGCGGGCGGTCCGCTCGACGTGCGGGCCGAGAACATCCCGGTCGGCCAGGTCACGGCCCATCGGCAGCGACTGCCGCAGGGTCGGGTCGTCGGTCGCAACGGTCACGGCAGTCAGGAGATGACGCAGGAGGGCGGCCCGGGTGATCGGGTGTACCCCGACGGTGAGATGAATGGTCAGTTCCTGCAGCGCCTCGGCGGCGTGCAGGAACCCGCGCGGCAGGTAGAGGGCGTCGCCGGGTTCCAGCACGGTCTCGATCAGGGGCGGTTCCGCCGACCGGGCCTCGACTTCGTCCTTGCGCTGCTCCCACTTCTGCTCCGGCAGCGGGTCGCGCAACACCGGGGAGTGGATCCGCCAGCGCTTGCGGCCAGCGACCTGGAGCACGAAGACATCGTGGTTGTCGTAGTGCGCCGCGAAGCCCTGACTCTGGGGCGGGGTGATGTAGGCGTTGATCTGTACCGGGTGCCCGAGCTCGGCGGCCAGCGCGGTGGCGAAGTGGATCAGCGGCGGCCAGGTGCGGTGCAGGGCCTGCAGGACGAGCGTCGTCCCGTCGGCCAGCGCGCGGAGCACCTTGTCGTCGGCGACCTGGTCGGCGATGCCGGCGCCCGTCCCGCCCGAGCGGGTGAAGTTCCGGCTGGGGACGACCGTGCCGCCCTTGGCCATGCGCAGGAACGGCGTGCGCAGGCCGTGTCGAGAGACCAGCTGGTCCACCGCGTGGGCGTCGAGCAGGTCGGTGAACGGAGCGCGGCCTGGGCGCGCGGGGGTGAACAGGGCCTGCTGGCCCCAGTACCGCTCGGCGAACTCCTCGCCGGGCAGGTCGATGCAGCGGCTGAGGGCAGACCGGTCGGCGCGGCCCGCACTCTCACCCCCACTCGAGTGGTCGAACGGCTCACGCGCCGCCGTCGGCGCCGCCGTCTTGACCGCCCGCAGTTCCACTGGCGCCACCATCGGCCGGACCCTCGGCGCCCGATCCGCCCGCACCCCCGTCGGCACCTCCACCGGCACCGCCATCAGCACCACCGCCCGTGCCACCGCCCGTGCCACCGCCCGTGCCGCCATCAGCACCGCCGTCGGCGCCACCGTCGGCGCCGCCGTCGCTGACACCTGGACTGCCGTCGGCGCCACCGTCGGCCGAACCTTCGAGGTCGTCACTCAGACTCATGAGATCTCCTCACACATGGGGTGACCGAGCGATTGCCCGGCCGGTGTAGCGGAGCACCTGCTTTGACCCCGCAGCCACACGCTAGCGATCAGGGTGACGCTCCGACAGACCCCCTCGCACCGACCGATCCGGTGCGTTGGTATAGGTCGAACGGGACCAGCAGTGCGTTGGGCTGGACCGCCTGGTCGCCAGCGGTTCAGCCGGCGCCGCTTCGGCTATCCGCGGCGGCGTGGGGGTGGGCCGGTCGAACCTCGGACGACGAGCTCGGTGGGCAGGGATCGTCGACGTCTGGCCGCCGAAGTACCGGCGATCGATCGGAGCAGGACATCGGCGGCGATGCGGCCCTTGTCGCGCAGCGGTTGGTGAATGGTTGTCAGATCCTCACTCGCGGTTGCCGAGTCGTCGAATCCGATGATTGACAGGTCGCCCGGTACGGCCAAGCCTCGCTCGTGGGCGGCCAGACGGGCGCCCAGGGCAAGCGCGTCGCTGAAGGCAAACAAGGCCGTGGACTGAGGCGCGGCGTGGAGCAACGCGTGAGCAGCGGCGCGGCCGGATTCGATGCTGCTCAGCTGAGTTTGCACGACGGGCACCTCCCCCCAGTTCCTCCCGGCCGCCGTGACGGCACGGGCGGCTCCGGCGAGGCGCCCCTTGGCGACGCTTGCGGTAGCTTGCGCTTGCTGCCGAGCAGTAGCGGGTCCTGGGCGGGCCCGGGCCGACAATCGCGTGCTGAGCACCCCCAGGTGGCGGTGGCCGAGTTCGAGCAGGTGTTGTACCGCGGCCGCGGCAGGCTCCTCCTCCTCGATGCCGACGAAGTCGAACTGTCCGGCCGATGGGTAATCGGTTCGGGTCGGTGAGTCGACGACGACCGTTGGAAGGTGGCGTTGGCGCACGGCGTCGAGCAGGGGATCGTCGCCGGCCAGTGAATAGAGGATCAGCCCGTCAACCGCGGCGTGGCCGACTGCCGGCCCGGCTGACGTGCCTCGCTCGGGGTAGGTCGGCACGATGACCAGGGCGAGTTGCTGCGAGTCGGTGGCGTCGCAGACTCCTTGCATCAGCCGCACAACGGCCAGGTCGTCGAAGGCGTAGGACAGCCGCTCCCGCATAACGATGCCGATAGCGTTCGTGCGGCCGCGGCGCAGGCTGCGCGCGGCGGGGTCTCCGCCGGCATAGCCCAGTTCGGCAGCGGCCCGCCGGACGCGCTCTTGCAGGGCGGCCGACACGGCGTGCGGGCGGTTGTAGACGTTGGAGACGGTGCTCGGTGCCACCCCGGCCGCGTTGGCCACAGCCACCACGCCTGGACGACCCGCGGGGGTCGTGGCGGCCGCCGGCATCGCCACTTCTCTTGACACCTCCACAGCCTAGTTTTACCGTTTCGACCGCACGAAAAAAACGTTGCAAAATTGCCTCGACGGCCGTACCCCGCGGTGCGGTTCGACCGATCACACCGTGACCGGTCGCCGATGTCGACGCCGACACGGCCGCCGGGCCCGAAGATGCGAGGACTCACCGATGAGATCCAGACTGCTGCAGATCCTGACGGCCGTGGCGGTAGTCGCGCCGGTGGCCGCGCTGGCCCAACCCGCCTCCGCTGGCCCGGCGGGGGTTCCGGTCCCATCGGGGGCCCCCGCGGTCGGCCAGTACCAGGCCGGGCGCGGCGGGGTGGGCGCCAAGGTGCCGTTCACCGAATATCAGGCGGAGCAGGCGTCGACGAACGGCACCCGGATTGGGCCGGACTGGGCGTACGGAACCCTGGCCGCGGAGGCGGTCGGGCGGCGGGCAGTTCGGTTGGACGCCCGCGGCCAGTACGTGGAGTTTCGGCTGACGAAGGCCGCCAACGCCGTAGATGTGCGCTACAGCATTCCTGACTCCGCGAACGGCGCGGGTCTCGACGCCACGCTGGGCGTCTACGTCAACGGGCATCGCGCCCGGTCACTGCCGGTGACGTCCCGGTACTCCTGGTACTACGGCATCTACCCGTGGTCGAACAACCCCGCCGACGGCGGCCGCCGTGACGTGTACGACGACTCCCGGATCATGCTCGGGTCCACGCTGCCCGCCGGCACCAGGGTGAAGCTGCAGGTCGGCGCCGTCGACACCGCGCCCTGGTACGTGATCGACTCCGCCGACTTCGAGAAGGTCGCCCCACCCGCTGCCCGGCCGCCCAGGTCACTGTCGGTTGCCCACTACGGGGCAGATCCGACTGGACTTCGGGACTCCACGCAGGCGATCCAACGGGCGTTGACCGCCGCGTCCGGCACCGGGAAGACGGTGTGGCTTCCCGTCGGCACCTTCACCGTCAGCCGCCACCTCATCGTCGACAAAGTCACGCTGCGCGGGGCTGGCCCCTGGTACAGCGTGCTGCACGGCGACGGGGTCGGCGTCTACGGCAACTACAACCCCACTCCCAGCTCGGAAGTGCACCTGTCCGACTTTGCGATCTTCGGTGAAGTCACCAACCGAATCGACGCTGCCCAGGTCAACGCCATCGGCGGAGCGCTGAACCACTCCACAGTGGACGATGTGTGGCTCCAGCACACCAAGGTCGGGCTGTGGCTCGACGGCCCCTTCGACGGGCTGAAGATCTCCCGGGTACGGATCCTCGATCAGACCGCGGACGGCATCAACTTCCACGACGGGGTGACCAACTCCTCCGTCACCAACAGCTTCATCCGCCAGACCGGCGACGACGGGCTGGCGATGTGGTCCGAGCACCACCCCGACTCAGCAAATGTCTTCGCGCACAACACCGTCCAGATCCCGACCCTGGCGAACAACATCGCCATCTACGGCGGCCAGAACAACACCGTGACCGCCAACCTCGCCACCGACACCCTGACCCAAGGCGGCGGGATCCAGGTCGCCAACCGCTTCGGCGCCGTGGCGCTGGCCGGGACCACTGCCATCACGCGCAACGTCCTTCTCCGAACCGGCACCCTCGATCTGTTCTCCCACATCGGCAATGGGGCCCTGCTGTTCTGGGCCGCCGACGAACCGATGACCGGGACGGTCAAGGTCAGCCGGAACCTCATTTACGGCAGTGCCTACGAAGCGGTTCAGTTCCTCGGCTCCACCATCACCAACGTCCACCTCGACCACAACCTGATCGTCAAGACCGGGACATTCGCCGTCCAGCTGAACGCAGCCGGCTCCGCCACTTTCAGCCACGTCGTCGCCGTCGGGCTGCGCGCCGGCGGGCGCTACGACTGCAAATCAGGTTTCACCATCACCGAGCGACGCGGCGACTACGGCTGGTCAGACAGCCACTGCGGCTACCCACCGCCCGGACCGCTCACCCTCAACGCCCAGAACCTCAACTTCGTGTCCGAGGGCAACAGCGTCAGCGATCCGCAGACCGTCACCATCACCAACCCCACCGGCGCCCCGCAGCGGATCGCGTCCATCACCGCCACCGGCACCTACCTCGTGTCCACGACATGCGGCCATGTGCTCGCCCCGCACTCGTCGTGCACCGTGGACGTCCGGTTCGCTCCTACCGCCCAAGGTGACCGCAGCGGAGCGCTCACCGTTTCCGACGGCAGCCCCGCCGGCCGGTACCAGGTCTACCTCGCCGGCACCGTCATCGTTCATCAGCCCGGCAACCTGGCCGATGGCCGGCCGGTCACCGCCAGCAGCCAGAACGACTGCTGCCGAGCCACCAACGCGGTGGACTCCAACACCAACACCTACTGGGAAAGCCTCAGCCCGCTTCCGCAAAGCCTCACCGTCGACCTTGGCACCAACACCGCGGTGGGCCGAGTCACCCTGCGGCTCAACCCGGGGTGGGGAGGACGGATACAGAACGTGACGGTCCTCGGCAGCACCGACGGCATTACCTTCACCACCCTCGCCCCAGCCGCCGACTACACCTTCGACCCCAACACCAACCTCAACACAGTGAACATCGCCTTCACCGCCACCCCGCAGCGCTTCGTACGCGTCCAGATCAACCGCAACAACGGCGCACCCGGAGGCCAAGTCGCCGAATTCGAGGTTTACGCACGCTGAGCCACCGCAGGCGTTAGCTCAGCCCACCGGACCCGCCGAGCGGGCCCGGCAACGGGGGCGGCGCCAGCGGCGGGGCGCCACCGGGATTGGGCATCGGCGAGGGCAGCGGCGGCTGCGGCGGCGGCTGCGTCGGCTCACCCGGGCGAGCGGGCGGTGACGGCTGCGGCGGCTGCGGAATCGGTCCGGGTGTCGGCTCGGGCGGAGCAGGCTCGGGCGACGGCGCGGGCGGTTCGGGTTCGACGGGTGGCATGGTCATGGCAGTGACACTAGGCCCGAGTGGCGCGGTGCAAGGCGACGATCCCGCCGGTGAGGTTGCGCCAGCTCACCGCCGTCCAGCCGCCGCCGGCGATTCGCCGGGCCAGCTCGGGCTGGGCCGGCCACTGTCGGATCGATTCGGCGAGGTAGACGTAGGCGTCGGCGTTGGTGGCCACCCGACAGGCGATCCAGGGCAGGGCGCGCATGAGGTAGTTCAGGTAGATGACCCGCAGGACCGCGATCGTGGGCCGGCTGAACTCGCACACCAGCAGCCGGCCGCCCGGGCGGGTGACCCGGGCCATTTCCCGCAACGCCAGGTCGACGTCGGCCACGTTGCGCAGGCCGAAGGAGATGCACACGGCGTCGAAGACACCGTCGGCGAACGGCAGGCCCAGGGCGTCCCCGGCGACGAAGGGCAGGCCGCGGCGGGCGGGGCGGCGCCGCCCGGCGCGCAGCATCCCCAGCGAGAAGTCGCAGGCCACCGCGCGCGCACCGCTCGTGGCCAGTTCGGCTGTCGAGACCCCGGTCCCGGCGGCCAGATCGAGGATGCGTTCGCCCGGCCGCGGATCGAGGCTGCGCCGGGTCTGCCGGCGCCAACGGCGGTCCTGCCCCCCGGACAGGACGGTGTTGGTCAGGTCGTAGCGGCGCGAGACCCCGTCGAACATCGACGCGACCTCGTGCGGCTTCTTGTCCAGCGTGGCTCGGCTCATCGCCGCCCCATTGTCGCTCACGGACGCTGTGGCGCCGGCGGTGCGGGTGGCCCCGCAGGTCCCGGCGCCCCCGACGGCGCCGGTTGCCCGCCTGGAGCCGGTGGAGCTGAGGGAGCCGCCAGCCGAACGGTCGCCAGGGTCAGGACGATCAGGCTGACCCCGTAGCCGAGCAGGCGCAGCGGGTCGTGGGGAAGCCGTTCCCCGAGCAGGGCGGCACCGAGCACCACCGCCACCACCGGGTCGAGCACGAGGTTGGCCGGGAAGCTGGCCGCGAGCGGACCGACCTGGAACCCGGCCTGGACGACGGCGTATCCGGCCACGGCCAAGCCGCCCGCGCCGAGC
>JALZBL010000216.1 GCA_030947395.1 Actinomycetota bacterium
CGCCGGTCTTGCCGCGCGGCAGGAATAGTGTCACTCGCGCCGCCGCGCACGCCAGGCGGCCCCGGCGCCGTCAAGGAGGCAGTCGATGGAGGGTGCTCGTCCGGTCCGGGCGGCTCGCGGCCGGGCGTTGACCGCGCGCAGCTGGTCGACCGAGGCGCCGTTGCGGATGCTGCAGAACAACCTCGATCCCGAGGTCGCCGAGCGGCCCGACGATCTCGTCGTCTACGGCGGGACGGGCCGAGCGGTGCGGTCGTGGGCGGCCTACGACGCGATCGTGCGCACCCTCACCACGCTGGCCGAGGACGAGACGCTGCTGGTGCAGTCGGGCAAGCCGGTGGGTGTCATGCGCACCCACGAGTGGGCTCCCCGGGTGCTGATCGCCAATTCCAACCTGGTCGGAGACTGGGCCAACTGGCCGCAATTCCGCCGACTCGAGCAGCTCGGCTTAACCATGTACGGACAGATGACCGCCGGCTCGTGGATCTACATCGGTACCCAGGGAATCCTGCAGGGCACGTTCGAGACGTTCGCCGCGGTGGCGGCCAAGCTGGCCGCCTCCGGCGGGCAGGATGCCAGCGGCGCCACCCTGGCCGGGACCCTGACCGTGACCGGTGGCTGCGGCGGCATGGGCGGGGCCCAGCCGCTGGCCGTCACCCTCAACGGCGGTGTCTGCCTGGTCATCGACGTCCACGGGTGGCGGTTGCGGCGGCGGGTGGAGCACCGCTACCTGGACGAGATCGCAACCTCGCTGGACGACGCGGTGGCGCGGTGCGAGGCGGCCCGACGCGAGCGGCGGGCAGTGTCGGTCGGCCTGGTCGGCAATTGCGCGACGGTGCTGCCGGAGCTGCTGCGCCGCGGGGTCGAGGTGGACATCGTCACCGACCAGACGTCGGCCCATGATCCGCTGTCCTACCTGCCCGAGGGCATCGACCCCGACGACTGGGACGACTACGCCGCGAAGAAGCCCGAGGAGTTCACCGAACGCGCGCAGGCGTCGATGGCGCGCCACGTCGAGGCCATGGTCGGATTCCTCGACGCCGGCGCGGAGGTGTTCGACTACGGCAACTCGATCCGCGACGAGGCGCGTCAGGGCGGGTACGGGCGGGCGTTCGCCTTCCCCGGCTTCGTGCCGGCCTACATCCGCCCGCTGTTCTGCGCCGGCAAGGGCCCGTTCCGGTGGGCCGCACTCTCGGGCGACCCCAAGGACATCGCGGCCACCGACGCCGCGGTGCTCGAACTGTTCGCCGACGACGACCACCTGCAGCGCTGGATCCGCGCCGCGCAGGACCGGGTGGCCTTCCAGGGGTTGCCGGCGCGGATCTGCTGGCTCGGCTACGGCGAGCGTGATCGGGCCGGCCTGCGGTTCAACGAGATGGTGGCTTCGGGCGAGGTGTCCGCGCCGATCGTCATCGGGCGCGACCACCTCGATTGCGGATCGGTGGCCTCGCCGTACCGGGAGACCGAATCGATGGCCGACGGCTCAGATGCCATCGCCGACTGGCCGCTGCTCAACGCGATGGTCAACACCGCCAGCGGGGCGACGTGGGTGTCGATTCACCAGGGCGGTGGCGTCGGGATGGGTCGCTCGATCCACGCCGGGCAGGTCTCGGTGGCCGACGGGACGCCGCTGGCCGCGGCCAAGCTCGAGCGGGTACTCACCAATGACCCCGGCACGGGCGTGATCCGCCACGTCGACGCCGGCTACGACGCCGCGGACGAGGTTGCGGCCGAGCGCGGAGTCCGCGTTCCGATGCGCGAGCACTGAAGGTGTCCGCACCCGGTCGATCCGAACCGGCCTTCGCACCGGGCGGGGTTTGCCTCGCCGCCGCACGCTGGACCGGCCGGTGCGGGTGCACTGGCGGGACAAACCTGCGGGCGCGGGGCAAACGTGGTCAGGCGACGCTGCGGTGGCTGGGCAGACGTGGCCGGTAGCACCGGCTCGTTCGAGCGGATGTGGGCCGACCTGGCCGACGTCGGACGCGATCGCTCGACCGGCGGCTACCGGCGGTTTGCCTGGACCGGCGTGGACCGGACGCTGCATGAATGGTTCGCCGCGCAGGCGGCTCGGCGCGGGCTGGATCTGACGGTCGACCGCGCGGGGAACCAGTGGGCCTGGTGGGGCGATGCGGACGCCGCGGTGGCCGCCGGTGACCCCGGCATCGCGGTCGGCAGCCATCTCGACTCGGTGCCCGACGGCGGCGCGTTCGACGGGCCGCTGGGAGTGGTCAGCGCGTTCACCGCGATCGACGTCCTGCGCGACGACGAGTTCCTGCCGCAGCGGCCGATCGCGGTGGTCCGGTTCGTGGACGAGGAGGGAGGCCGCTTCGGTCTGGCCTGCGTGGGGTCGCGGCTGCTCACCGGCGCACTGCCGCCCGAACGGGCACTGAGCCGCACCGCCGACGACGGCGTCACCATGGCCGAGGCACTCGCGGCGGCGGCCCACTCACCCGGCGACGTCGGCCGCGACGACGACGCGCTGCGCCGGGTCGGCGCGTTCGTCGAGCTGCACGTCGAGCAGGGTCGCGGGTTGGCCGAGCTCGCCGCGCCGGTGGCCGTGGCCCGATCGATCTGGGCCCACGGGCGGTGGCGGATCGACCTGCCCGGGGAGGCCAACCACGCCGGCACCACCGCACTAGCCGACCGCCGCGACCCGATGCTGGGCTACGCGCAATCGATCCTGCTGGCCCGCGCCGGCGCCGTGCGCCACCACGTTCTGGCCACCTGCGCCAAGGTCCGCGTGCAACCCAACGCGGTGAACGCGATCCCGTCCCACGTGACCGCCTGGCTCGACGTCCGCGGCGCTGATCAGACCGCGGTGCGGGCGCTCGTGGCCGAGCTGACCGCCCTGGCCCGCACCCGCGGCGGCGCCCTGGGCGAGGAGTCGTGGACGCCGCCGACCACCTTCGATGCGGCCCTAGTGGCTCGGATGGCGGCCACCCTCGGCGACCCACCCCGACTGACCACCGGCGCCGGTCACGACGCCGGCGTCCTCGCCGCGTCCGGTGTTCCGGCCGGAATGCTCTTCGTGCGCAACCCGACCGGGATCTCCCACGCGCCGGCCGAGTTCGCCGAGCCGGCCGACTGCCGGGCCGGGGTCGAGGCGCTCGCCGCCGTCCTGCGCGATCTGGCCGGGTGAGCAAGCGTGGCCGCTTCCGGACGTGATGGGTCAGCCGGCCCGGCGCGGTCCGCCCGACTCACCCCGAGCGGCCCACCTTCGACGACGTACGCCGTGGACTGGGCGTGGCTCCCGTCCGGCTGCACGCCGGATGTGCGCCTGACCGTGGCCGACGGCCGGTTCGTCGACGTGACGTCGGGCGTGCGGCCGCAGCTCGGCGACGAGCATCTCCCCGGTCTGGTGCTGCCCGGTCTGGCGAACACCCACAGCCACGCGTTCCACCGGGCGTTGCGCGGCCGGACCCACTCCGGTGGCGGTTCGTTCTGGACCTGGCGCGAGGCGATGTACGCCGTTGCCGCGCGGCTGAGCCCGGATGGTTATCACGCCCTGTCCCGAGCGGTGTTCGCCGAGATGGTCCTGTCCGGGATCACCGGCGTGGGCGAGTTCCACTACGTCCACCATCAACCCAGGGGCACCCCGTACGACGACCCCAACGCGATGGGACGCGCGGTGATCGAGGCGGCGCGGGTGGCCGGGCTGCGGATCACCCTGCTCGACACCTGCTACCTGGCCGGCGGCCTCGACAAGTCCGGCGTGCTGCCGCTGGCCGGCCCGCAGATCAGGTTCGGCGACGGTGACGGGGCGAAGTGGGCGGCCCGGGCCGAGTCGCTCGGTCTGGACGGGCACAGCCCGGACGCGCACGGGCTGATCGCCCCGCACGCGCGGGCCGGCGCGGCCATCCACTCGGTCCGCGCGGTCCCGCCGGAGCACATGCACCCGGTCGTGACCTGGGCCAGCCGGCACAACGCGCCGCTGCACATCCACCTGTCCGAGCAGCGGGCCGAGAACGACGCGTGCCGCGCGGTCTACGGCGTCTCGCCGACCCGGCTGCTGTACGACGAGGACGTGCTCGGGCCGCGGACCACCGTGGTGCACGCCACCCACCTGGGC
>JALZBL010000217.1 GCA_030947395.1 Actinomycetota bacterium
CGACCGAGCGGTCCGCTGGGCGCTGGTGAAGGGGACGATGCAGAAGTCGCAGCGGGGGTCCTACACGCTGGTTCCGTCGGCCGGCGGCACCGAAGTCACTTATGCCCTCGCCGTCGACCTCGCCATCCCGATGCTGGGAATGCTCAAGCGCAAGGCCGAGAAGGTCATCATGGACACCGCGCTCAAGGAGCTCAAGAAGCGCGTCGAGAAGTCCGGCTGAGCCGTCGAGACCGCGGTGCGCATCGTCATCGTCACCGGAAGGGGCGGCGTCGAAAAGACGACGACGTCCGCCGTCATCGACGCGCGCGGAGCGATCTAGTGAACCCGCTCGCCGTCGGCGTCGACATCGGTGGCACCAAGGTCGCCGCCGGCGTCGTGGACGCCGAGGGCCGGGTACTCGAACAGATCCGGCGCGACACTCCGAGCCACGATGTCCGCGAGACCGAGGCCACCATCGCCGAGGTGGTCACCGAACTGAGCTCCCGGCACGCCGTGGCCGCGGTCGGAATCGGCGCCGCCGGATGGATTGCCGCTGATCGGGCCACCGTGCTGTTCTCGCCGCACCTGGCCTGGCGTGAGGAGCCTCTGCGCGCGGCGCTCGTCGGGCGCATCGGAGTGCCGGTGACGGTCGAGAACGACGGCAACGCCACCGCGTGGGCCGAGTACCGCTTCGGCGCGGCGCAGCGAGCGCCGGTCGCCGTCTGCATCACTCTCGGCACCGGCATCGGCGGCGGCCTGGTGATCGACGGGCGGCTGTTCCGCGGCGCCTTCGGCGTGGGCTGCGAGTACGGGCACATGACGGTGGTGCCCGACGGGCGGCGGTGCGCCTGCGGCAACCGCGGCTGCTGGGAGATGTACGCCTCCGGCACGGCCCTGGCCCGCGACGCCCGCGAGCTGGCCGAGGTCTCACCGGTCGGGGCCGCGGCGCTCATGTCCCTCGCCCGGCACGACCTGAACCGACTCACCGGGCCGCTGGTGACCGAGGCGGCCCGCCAGGGCGATCCGGCGGCGATCGAGATCTACACCGCCATGGGCCGCTGGCTCGGCCGCGGCATCGCCAGCCTGGCCGCCGCGCTTGACCCGAGCGTCTTCGTGATCGGCGGCGGCGTCTCTCAGGCCGGCGAGGAACTGCTGCTCGAGCCGGCCCGGCAGGCCTTCACCGAATCGCTGACCGGCCGGGGCTTCCGCCCGGTCGCCACGATCGCCCTGGCCCGGCTGGGCCCGGACGCCGGCCTGGTGGGCGCGGCCGATCTCGCCCGCATCGAGATCACCGGCGAGCGACCAGCGTGACGACGATCCGGCTGCTCAGCTACAACATCCGCGCCCTGCGCGACGACAACGAGGCGCTCTACCGCGTCATCCGCTCCATCGCGCCCGACGTCGTCTGCATCCAGGAGGCGCCGCGGTTCTTGCGGTGGCGCTCGCGCTGCGCCGAGATCGCGCGCCGCAGTGGCCTGGTCATGGTTACCGGCGGCCGGGCGAGTGGCGCCAATCTGATCCTGTCGACTCTGGCTGTGGACGTGGTGGCCACCCGTCAGGTCGGATTCAGCCGCGACCGCGGCCTGCACTCGCGCGGCATCGCCGTCGCGGTACTGCGCCGCGGCGAGGCGACGTTCGCCGTCGCCGGCACGCACCTGGACCTCGTCGACGAGCCGCGCCTGCGCCACGTCGGCGAGCTGCATTCGGTGCTGGACTCCTTCGTCCCGACGGGCGTCGCCTCGGTGGTGGCCGGCGACATGAACTGTCGCCCCGGGTCGCCGGTGTGGTCGGCGCTGGCCGCCCGCGGTACCGACGCGCACGTCGCCGCGGGCACCGGTGACGGGTTCACGTTCCGCTCCACCGCTCCGTTCGAGCGCATCGACGGGGTGTTCGTCGAGGCACCGATCCGGGTGGTATCGGCCCAGGTGATCGCGTCGCCCGACACGCCGCTGGCCACCGACCACTGTCCGCTGCTGGTCGAACTGGAGGTCCCGTCCGAGCCGCCCGCCGAGCCGTCCGAGCGCGCCGCGGAGCAGTCCGAGCGGGCCGCGGAGCACTGATAGCGCGCCGCGGAGCACTCAGGCCGGGCCGCGGAGCACTCAGACCGAGCGGGAGCGACCGAGGCGCTCGGGGCGCACGACGCGCACGGCGGCCAACCAGCGTTGCAGGGGTAGCGAACCGCGCCGAGCCGCCGTGATGCCGGCGTCCAGCAGCACCTCGTACGGCGTCCCGGCGAGGAAGGGCACCTCCGGCCGGGCGAGGAAGGCCTCCCGTTCCTCGTCGCCGAAGTCGAACGCCTGCGCGCCAGTCAACCGGCACCACAGCCGGAACACCGTGTGCTGTGTGGTCGCCGTTTCCGGGGGTGGTTTGGTGAGCGTTTCCGGGCTCATCATCGCGTCTGATGGATCATCATGTCGCTGACCCGATTCCCAGCCGGCGTCCGACCGGTTCGGACACGCAAGGCAAGCATCCGCACAGCAGCGGACCCGGGGCGAAAGTCCGGGCGTCGTCGGGACGAACTTCAGCCGACGATATGGCGCCGCCGACGATATGGCGCCGCCGACGATCAGGGCCACCGACGATCAGAGCACGGCGCCGTCGTCCCCGTCCTCCTCGGGCGCGCGGGACTCACGCAACCGGGCCACCAGCAGCCCAACCCCGGTGAGCAGGGTGATGAGGCCGATGGGAAACGACACGTCGGAGGTGAACCCGAGCCAGTTCCCGCGCGCGATCACAAGCAGGCCGAGGAAGAAGACCGCGAAAGCCCCCAGCGTCCCTGCGGTAGGTACGGGGAACGGCGGTGGCGGCGGGGGCTCGAAGTGCTCCTCGGCGGGCACCGGGTCGGAGGTGACGTCGTGAGGGAATCCCTGATCGCCCACGTCGGCGTCGTCACCGAGCCGGCTGATCCGCCGGCTGGCCGCGGCATCCAACTCGTCCCCGGGCCGCTCGCCGGGCTCCGCGTCCACCGACGATGCGGGCGCGGCACCGGGTTCGGACACCTCCGCGTCGAACGCGGCGGTCATCCGGGCGAACTCGACGTCGGGGTCGAGCCCGGCCAGCAGGTCGGGCCGGGCCGGATCAGGACCGCGCGGTGGCTCGGACGCACCCCCGGCGGAACTGGCACCGGAGGCCGGGTTGGAGGTGGGGGCGGTACCCGCCTCGTGGGCCGCCGCGACCACCACTTCCCGGGCGTCCTCGCGCTGGTCGGCGTGCACCCACAGCCGCTCGAGCGGGCCGGTATCGCGCCACCGACCGGCGCGCAGGTCGGGCGGCGGCTCCAGGTAGGCCGGGATGTCGGCCAACCGGAGGAGATCGAGCAGATGGTCGCCCAGTCGCGGGTCGACGTCGGCCAGGGCCACGAAACGCTCAGCGGGCAGGCCGTTGTCCCGGCGCTGTGGCGGCTGGTCGATGGTCATGGCGGTGTGCGGTCAGGCTTCGGCGCGG
Source organism: Actinomycetota bacterium (assembly GCA_030947395.1). GTDB lineage: Bacteria > Actinomycetota > Actinomycetes > Mycobacteriales > Jatrophihabitantaceae > JALZBL01. The sequence continues at coordinate 3,424 of JALZBL010000217.1, forward strand.
GCGTGCGCCCGCAGGAAGTCCGTGCTGCCGTCGAAGATCGTCTGGGCGTCGTTGTCCATGGTGGCGACGTGGTAGCTGTCCTCGAGCCAGACGTGCTCGATCGTTGTGCGGACCGCCCCGCCGTGCAGTAGCCGGGCCGAGAGCGGGTCCACCACGTGGTCCACCCGGCTGGTGAACAGCAGGATCGGCGCGGTGACGAGCCCGAGGTCGGCAACCACGGCCTTCCACAGCTGCTGCATCGACACGAACGCGCGCAGCGGCACCCGGTCGTAGCCGCCCTCCATGCCCCCGGCCTTGATGTCGCTGCCGACGCCAGGCCGGGACTTGATCACCTTGGCGGCGAGGCGGGCGAATCGGGCGTCGAAGCGCTGCATTCCGTAGGCCGGATTGACCAACACCAGACCGTCGAGCTCGCCGGCGTGCTGCTCGGCCAGGCGGGTGACCAGCGCACCGCCCATCGACAGGCCGAACCCGAAGACCTGTGCGCACCGCTGTCGCAACTCGGCGTGGGCCCGCTCGATCTCGCCGTACCAGTCCCGCCAGGTGGTCGTGTTCATCTCTTGCCACGACGTGCCGTGGCCGGGCAGGCGCGGCAGTCGAACCGTGTAGCCCGCGGCCGCCAGGTGTTCGGCCCAGGGCC
>JALZBL010000218.1 GCA_030947395.1 Actinomycetota bacterium
CCCCGTGGCGTCGGCCGGTGGATGCCGCGGCGGGCGGGGAGGAGGCGGGCGGGGAGTCAGTCCGATCCGGCGCGGCCCGGCGCGCGGCGCCGGATCGGGCGGCGGTGATGGCGTCGACCAGCTCGGCCTTGCGCATCTTGGTCGCGGGGATGCCGAGCGATCCGGCCAGGCTCTGCAGTTCGGGGAGAAGCATTCCCGACAGGCCGCCGCCGCGCTTACGGGAGGTCGTGGGCGCGGTAGTCCCGTCGGTCGGATCGATGGTGGTCTGATCCTGCGTGTTGGTCACTGTGTGGTCGGATCCTTCCGAAGTGGCTCCGGCGCGCTCATTGCGCGGGTGCCGGGGTGGTGAGTCGGCCCGGGGTTCGGGATCGGGCCGCGTCGCACCGCGCCCGCCGGCCGGATGGGCCGTTGGACCGGGAGCGGGGCAGGTCAGACCTGGATCTCGGGTTTGGGCCGCGTTCGCGTGGAGCAAAGGGGCCGGTCGTTGAGATCCCGTCCGGGCGGCGGTCGTCGGTGCCGATCGCCGGGGATGGACGTCTGACTCGATGTCGAGAGTAGACGTCCCTGACCCGCTCGCACAACACGGCGCGCCCAGAGTCTCATTCCCGCCCCGCAGCGGCCGAGGCGTCAATCGCGCCGCACGAGCTGTGCCCCCGACCGGGCCACCGCCAGGCCGCGTGCGCTCCAGCCCTGCGGCTCGCGCCCGAGCGCGGCGTCGGACTGCTGGGGCGAGGTGGTCAGGGCAAGCACGCTCGGGCCGGCACCGGAGATCGCCGCCGGGATGCCGGCCGCCCGCAGGTCGGCGACCAGGTCGGCCGAGGCCGGCATGGCCGCGGCGCGGTAGGGCTGATGCAGCCGATCCGCGGTGGCGGCCAGCAACGAACCCGAGTGCCCCGTCAGTGCGGCGACCAGCAGGGCCGCCCGAGCGGCGTTGAACGCGGCGTCGGCGTGTGGGACGGAGGCCGGCAGCATCCCCCGGGCCGTCTCGGTCGACGACGCGGCCGGCGGGACGAGTAGCACCGGGCGGACGTCCCCGGACGGCTCCAGCCGTACGGCTCGATAACTCGCCGGCTCACGCCAGGCCACGGTGAGACCACCAAGTAGACAGGCGGCCACGTTGTCGGGGTGACCCTCGATCGCCGCACACAGGTCGAGCACCGCGTCGTCGTCGAGGAGTTCACGTCCGTCCTGGGTGAGCTCGCGGGCCAACAGCACACCGGCGCAGATCGCCGCTGCCGATGACCCGAGCCCGCGCCCGTGCGGGATGCGATTGATGCCCCGCACCGAGATGCCGGGGGCCGTCGTACCGAGGTCGTCCCAGGCACGGCGCATCGCCCGCACGATGAGGTGTGACTCGTCGTGCGGCAGCGCCGCCGCGCCCTCCCCCTCGGCCTGCACGGAGAGCCCGGACGCCGTCACCTCCGCCGTGACCTCGTCGTAGAGGTCCAGGGCCAGTCCCAGGGCGTCGAAACCCGGCCCAAGGTTCGCACTGGTGGCCGGCACCCGGACGGTGGCGGTGCCGCCGACGCGGCCGCCGGTCACGAACTGAGGCCGAGGTGCGCCGCCGCCGCGGACGCGTCCACCGGCACGGTCTCCGGGGCCGGTGCGGCCGAGATCGCCCACTCCGGGTCCTTGAGCCCGTTTCCGGTCACGGTGCAGACCACGGTCGAACCGGGCACCACCCGCCCGTCCGACGCGGTCATCAGGAGGCCGGCGATGCTCGCGGCCGACGCCGGTTCGACGAAGACCGCCTCGCGGCGCGCGACCAGCCGGTAGGCCTCGAGGATCTGGCGGTCGGTGACCGCGTCGATCAGGCCGCCGGATTCGTCTCGGGCGGCCTCGGCCGACGTCCACGACGCGGGATTGCCGATCCGAATGGCCGTCGCGATGGTGACCGGGTTCGGCACCGGAACACCCAGCACGATGGGGGCCGCTCCGGCGGCCTGGAAGCCGAACATGCGCGGGGTCGAGGCCACGACGCCGTCCGCGGCGTACTCCTGGTAGCCCTTCCAGTAGGCGGTGATGTTGCCGGCATTGCCGACCGGGATGCAGTGGACGTCGGGTGCGCGGCCCAGCTCGTCACAGATCTCGAACGCCGCGCTCTTCTGTCCTTCGATGCGAAACGGGTTGACCGAGTTGACGAGGGCGACACGGTATTCCACCGCCAACTTCTGGGCCAGCTCCAGGCAGTCGTCGAAGTTCCCGTCCACCTGCAGTAGCCGCGCGCCGTGCACGAGCGCTTGGGCCAGCTTGCCCATCGCGATCTTGCCGCGGGGCACCAGCACCGCACAGGTCATGCCGGCGCGCACGGCGTACGCCGCGGCGGAGGCGGACGTGTTGCCGGTCGAGGCGCAGATCACCGCCTGAGCCCCGTCCTCGGCCGCCTTCGAGATGGCCATGGTCATGCCGCGGTCCTTGAACGAACCGGTGGGGTTGGCGCCCTCGACCTTGAGGTACACCTCGCAGCCGGTGCGGCGCGACAGCTCCCGGGCCGGCACGAGCGGCGTCGCGCCTTCGAAGAGGGTGATCACCGGCGTCGCCGGGTTGACCGGCAGGCGGTCGCGGTAGGCCTCGATCACCCCGGGCCACGCGCGCCGACGCCCCGGACCGGCGCGGGGTGGGGCGGTGGCCGCCACCTCAGGCCCCGTCCGGGGACATGCCCTCGACCCGCATCACGCTCGCCGCGCGGCCAATCGAATCCATCGAGGCCAGGCGGGCCACCGTGCGCGAGAGCGCGGCGTCGGTCGCGGTGTGGGTGACCAGCACGAGGGTGGCCGCGTCACCTCGGCCCTCCTGACGGACGGTCTGGATGCTGACCTCGGCCTCGGCGAACGCCCCGGCCACTGCGGCCAGAACGCCGGGACGGTCGTCCACGTCGAGCGCGACGTGATATCGCGTGCGCACCTGGCCCATCGGCACTAGCGGCAGATCGGCGTAGGCGCTGCCGCGCGCGCCCAGGCTGCCGCTGACCCGGTTGCGGGCCACGGCCACGAGATCGCCCAGGATCGCGCTGGCCGTCGGCGGCCCACCGGCGCCGCGGCCGTAGAACATCAGCGACCCGGCGGCCTCGGCCTCCACGAACACCGCGTTGAACGCGTCGTCCACGCCGGCCAGCGGGTGCGTGCGCGGGATCATCGCCGGGTGCACGCGGACCGACACCGCTTCCTCACCGGTCGGACCCGCGGTGCGCTCGCAGATGGCCAGCAGCTTGACCGTGCAGCCCAGCGCCCGCGCGCTGGCCATGTCGGTCGGGGTGACCGCGCTGATGCCCTGACGGAACACGTCGGCCGCGATGACCCGGGTGTGGAACGCCAGGCTGGCCAGGATCGCGGCCTTGGCCGCAGCGTCGAAGCCATCGACGTCGGCGCTGGGATCGGCCTCGGCGTAGCCCAGGGCCGTCGCCTCGGCCAGCGCCTCGGTGAAGCCGACCCCGGTGGAGTCCATGCGGGACAAGATGAAGTTGGTGGTGCCGTTGACGATGCCGATGACCCGGGTGATGCGGTCGCCGGCCAGTGACTCGCTCAGCGGCCGGAGCAGCGGGATCGCCCCGGCCACCGCGGCCTCGTAGTAGAGGTCGACCCCGGCCGCCGCGGCGGCGTCGTGCAGTTCGGCGCTGTGATCGGCGAGCAGGGCCTTGTTGGCGCTCACGACGCTCTTGCCTGCGCGCAGTGCGGTGAGCAGAAGCGTCCGCACCGGCTCGATGCCGCCGATCACCTCCACGACCAGGTCGACGTCCTCGCGTTCCACCAGCCCCTGGGCGTCGGTGGTCAGCAGCTCGGCCGCGATCTGCGGGTGCCGGGCCGGGCGGCGCACCGCGATACCGGCCAGTTCCAGTGGCCGCCCGATGCGGGCGGTCAGCTCGTCGGACTGCTCGGCGAGCAGCCGCACGACCTGTGAGCCGACCGTGCCGCAGCCGAGCAGGGCCACCTTGAGGGCGTCGCTCACTGCTCCTCCCCCGGACCGGTCCAGCCGGTGTCCAAGGCCAGGAGGTCGGCCTCGATCTCACGGCGCACCAGGACCCGGTCCACGCCCTTGCGCACGGCAACC
>JALZBL010000219.1 GCA_030947395.1 Actinomycetota bacterium
CGCATCCCGAGGGCGGCCAGCGCGCAGGTGCGGTTGGGCAGGCGCGATACCGCGGTTCCGGTGGTCACGATGTGCAGCACTCGCTGGCCCGGAGACACCGCCACCAGGACGCCGCCCATCTCCTCCGTAGGTAGCCGCGCGGCCAACTCCTCCGCCGTGCGCCGCGCCGGTTCCTGCAGCGTTCCGACGTAGACGCTGAACAGCAGCCCGGTCTCGCGGGTGCCCAGCGTGAGCGCCTCGTCGATCCGCGACAGCTGCGGGGCGCCGAACGGCCCCGGCAGTTGGGCGAGATCAGACGGACCGACGGCGGGTGCGACGTAGCGGTCGGGCGAAGTGGAGGGGCGCCAGTGCGCGGCGCCCGTTCCCGGGCTGAAGTCCCTCGAGTCGGCCTCCGTCGCGGTCGGGTCGACGGTCGATGCGGTTTGCGCTGCCTCGGCGTTGCGGGGGGCGGGCGAGTGCACGCGGTCCCGGGTCGCCGGATGAGCGCTCATGTCACCACTCACCGCTGGCACCGCCCATCCGGGCCGAGGGGCCCGGGCTTGCGCTCACCGAGGCCACGGACGACGTTGCGACGCCCGACGGGCGGTCCGCGTCCGACCGGCGCGAAGGCCGCGGATGGGGCACGTACCACACCGGTGGGTAGCTCCACGGACGGCCGGGCCGGTACCGGTTCTGATGCATAAGGGTGCGCCCGTAGACCGCAGCGACCAACAGCAGGGTCAGGCCCAGCGGAATGCCGAGGAAGACCAGCGCGGTCTGCACGACGTTCATCCGCGCCTGCCCATCGCCGCCATGGCGCAACGATAGCGAGGCCATCAGCCGTCAACCGGCCCGGGGGCGGCGGGTCACCCCCACCACACCGGCGGGTGGCGGTCCAGCCAAGGTGCGGCCGCCTCGACCTGGGCGGCCAGGGCCAGCAGGTCAGCCTCGCCGGCCGGGCGGCCCACCAACATCACCCCGATCGGCAGTTCACCGTGCGGCTCGTCGCCCGCGGACACCGCCGGGCTGACGGCCATGGGCAGCGAGATGGCCGGCTGACCGGTGGTGTTGTACATGGCGGTCCAGGGGGTGAACCGCTTCTGGAGTTCGAAGTCCTGGGCCGGGTTGCCGACGGTGAACCAGCCGACCGGGCGCGGCAGTTGGGCCACGGTCGGCGTCAACACCGCGTCGTAGCGCAGCGACGCGGCGATCCCCCGCCGGGCGTATCCGGTCAGGGCCGACTGGGCGCGGGCGAAGTCCACCGCGGCCACCGAGCGGCCGTACTCGCGCAGGTAGCGGGTCAGCGGACGCAGCAGATGCTCCCGGCGGGGATCGACCACCGCGGTGGCCGCCGAGACCGCCCAGACCGTCTGGAAGTGCGAGATCGCCTCCGCCGGTATCGGAGCCGCGATGTCCTCCACGTCGTGGCCGAGATCGCCCAGCAGCCGGCTGGCGCCTTCCCAGGCCGCGCGCACCTGGGGGTCGACGTCGGTGGCGATCGGCGAGTCAAGGTAGCGGCCGATGCGCAGCCGCCCCGGCCGACGGTCGCAGGCGGCCAGGAACGTTTCCCCCGGCGCCAGCGGTGGCGCCCAGTGCGGATCGCCCGGCATCGGCCCGGCGACCGCGTCCAGGAACAGCGCCGCGTCGCGCACGGTGCGAGCCAGCGGGCCGATCACGCCCAAGCCGGTGGAGTCCGGACCGAGCGGGCCGGGCGACACCCGCCCGCGCGACGGCTTGAGCCCGACCAGGCCGCAGCCGCTGGCCGGGATACGGATCGACCCGCCACCATCGCTGCCCTGGGCCACCGGTAGGAACCCCGCGGCCACTGCGGCCGCCGCCCCGCCACTGGAGCCGCCGGCCAGCCGGTCGGTGTCCCACGGAGTTCGGACCGGGGCGCCGATGTCGGTCTCGGTGTAGCAGGGCAGGCCGAATTCCGGAGTAGCAGTCTTGCCCAGGCTGATCGCGCCGGCCGCCCGCAACCGGGTCACCACGAAGTCGTCGTAGTCGGGCACCCAGTCGGTGAAGGCGGCCGAGCCGAGCTTGGTGGCGACGCCGGCCGTCGCGTTCAGGTCCTTGATCGCCGTGGGCAGGCCGAGCAGCGGCGGCAGGGCGGCCGGATCCGCGCGCCGCAACTCCTCCTCGGCGTGCCGGGCCGACGCACGGGCGAGCTCTTCGGTGACGGTTACGAAGGCGCCGATCCCGGCGTCGAGGCGCTCGATGCGATCGAGATAGTGCTCGGTCAGTTCGACCGGCCCGAGGTCGCCGCGACGCAGCGCCGAAACCGCTTCGAGTGCGGTCAGATCGTGCAGCTGCCCCACGGCGGGGACCCTATCGTCGCCAGTGACTGGCCAGGACCGCGCCGGGGACGTGGCAGGCTGTATAGGCGTGAGCTCGACCGTCGCGTTGTCCGTCCTGGTGGTACCGCTGCCGCCCGGCGCCCTCGCCCTGCCGCGCTTCGTGCGGGATCACCCGGATGCGTTCGTCACCATCCCCGTGCACATCGTCATCGTCGTCGTCATTGCCCTCGTCGTGCGGATGCTGGCGCACCGAACGATCGACCGGCTCACCCGCGCCGGCCGCTCCGACGGTGGCCGCCGCCGGCTGGCCCCGCTGCGCGAGAAAGCCAGTGCGGTCTCCGAACGGTTCGAGTCGCGGTTGCTGCAGACCGAGCGGCGCCAACAGCGGGCCGACACCATCGCCTCGGTGCTGAAGAACGCGATCTCCCTGGTCATCTTCGCGATCGCCCTGCTCACCGTGCTGGGTGAGATCGGCATCCAACTGGGTCCCTTGATCGCGGGCACCTCGATCCTCGGCGTGGCCCTGGCCTTCGGCGCCCAGAACGTCGTCAAGGACTTCCTGTCCGGCATGTTCATGATCCTCGAGGACCAGTACGGCGTCGGGGACGTGATCGATGTCAAGGAGGCGACCGGGACGGTCGAGGCGGTAGGCCTGCGCACGACCCGGCTGCGCGACGTGCACGGCACCGCGTGGTACGTCCGCAACGGCGAGATCGTGCGGGTCGGCAACAAGAGCCAAGGGTTCGCCCAGGTGGTGCTCGACGTGCCGATCGCCGCCGACGCCGACCTCGACCTGGCCTCGGCGACCATGCTCGACGTGGCCGAGCAGATGTACGCCGAGCCGGAGTGGACGGAAATCTTCATGAGCGCGCCGGACCTGCAGGGTGTGGAGTCGATATCGCGAGAGGAGACGGTGATCCGGCTGGTCCAGCGGGTCCGGCCGTTGCAGCAGTGGCGCGCGGCGCGTGAGATGCGCCGGCGCATCCGCGAGCGCTTCGACGAGGCCGGCATCACCGCGGACGTGTCGGCCTCGGCCGCCGAGACCGACGGGGCGCCCGCGACCGACGCCGTCGCGCCGGACCCGCTGGCCGAAGGGGCGCAGCCGCGGTGAGCCAGAGCGCGCCGAGCTTCTACGAACAGGTGGGCGGCGAGGATACCTTCCGTCGCTTGGTCGATCACTTCTACTCCGGCGTGGCCGCCGACCCGGTACTTCGTGCGCTGTACCCGGAGGACGAACTCGAGCCGGCGGCCGAGCGGCTGCGGATGTTCCTCGTCCAGTACTGGGGTGGGCCCGGTACGTACTCCCAGCAGCGCGGTCACCCGCGGTTACGCATGCGCCACGCCCCCTTCGCGATCGACTCGACCGCTCGGGACGCGTGGCTGCGGCACATGCGCGCGGCCCTGGACGTCCTCGAACTGCCTCCGGAAGCGGACCGCCGCCTCTGGGCCTACCTGGAGACGGCCGCCGATTCGCTGCGCAACACTCCCGGCTGAGAGCGGTTGCGGCTGGTTGTCGTCTGCATCGATTCAGATAGGCTGTACGAGTGTCGACGTCCACCTCTGCCCCCGTTGCCGCCGCTGCCGCTGAGGCCGATCATCGGCCGGACCACGGGGCCCGTCCCGGCTACGCCGACCGGGCTAGCGACCCCAACTGGTGGAAGACGTCGGTCGTCTATCAGATCTACCCGCGCAGCTTCGCCGACTCGAACGGCGACGGCGTCGGAGACCTGGCCGGGGTGCGCTCCCGGCTGCCGTACCTGGCCGAA
>JALZBL010000220.1 GCA_030947395.1 Actinomycetota bacterium
TCCGGTGCCGCGCGCAAGCGTTGGTCGAGCCCGTGGATCTCACCGATGGCCGCCATGGCGACGAGCTCGTCGGCCGAGTCAGCGCACCACGGCGGTCGGCCGTCGAGACAATGCAGGGCGGTCGCGGCGAGCATGAACACGTCGCTCGCCGATCCGGGAGGCGAACCGGCGGCGACGGCCGGGTCCAGGTAGCCCAGCGTCGACGCGGCGCTGCTCTCGTCACCGAGCAGGCGGGCCACGCCCAGATCGGCCAGCAGGGGAAGGCCTCGGACCGAGAACAGGACATTGGCCGGTGAGACGTCGCCGTGCACCACGCCTTGGTCGTGGGCGAAGGCGAGGGCGGCGCCGATGGGGGCCAGCGCGCTCACCATCTCGCCGACCGTGAGGTGGCCGCGCCGATCCAGCAGGCTGGCCAGTGACCCACCGTCGGCGAGGTCGAGCACGAGCACCACGGCATTCGGCGTCGGGACGAGCTCGCGCAGGCGGATCAGGTTGGGGTGGTCGAGCGCCGAGAGCAGGGCGGCCTCGGCCCGCGCCGCGCGCAGGCGATCGGGATCCGAACCGGGCAGGCGCTTGAGCGCCACGGGTTCCCCGCTACGTACGGCTCGTCCGCGCCACACGTGCCCGGTCGAGCCGCGGCCGATCAGCTCGTCGGCGACGTAGCCGGGCACCTTCCACGCGCCTGTCCTTCCCATGGCGACGAGGTTGGCACGCCGGTCGGTCTCGCCGCGCCCGTTGTCCACAAGCCGGCCGGTCGTCCACAGATCGCCGGGTCGCCCCGGGCGGCGCACTGACTACGGTGGCCGGATGCCCGCCGAGGAGCCGACGATCCTGGCCACGTCCGGAGGAATCGTCCCCGGCCGCCGCACCCGCTTCGAGGTCGGCCCGCTGACCGACTACGCGATCGAGCTGTCCGGCGTCACCGGACGGGCCCCGCGGGTCTGTTTCCTGGGCACGGCCGGCGGTGACAACCCGGCCGGCATCACCGAGTTCTACAACGCGGCTGGACTTCGCGGGCTGCAGGCCTCGCACCTGCAGCTGTTCCTGATGCCGAACGTAGACGACATCCGGGCTCACCTGCTCGGGCAGGACGTCATCTGGGTGTTCGGTGGCAGCGTCGCCGGTCTGCTGGCCATGTGGCGACTGCACGAAGTCGACCGGATCATGCGCGAGGCCTGGCAGGCCGGCGTGGTGCTGACCGGCGTCAGCGCCGGCTCGATCTGCTGGCACACCGGCGGCCCGACCGACTCATTCGGTCCGCAACTGCGGGTGATCGACGACGGGCTGGCCCTGGTGCCGTTCTCCAACGGGGTCCACTACGACTCCGAAGAGCAGCGCCGGCCGTTGTTCCAGGCCGCCGTGGCCGACGGACGGCTCGGCCCCGGTTTCGCCACCGACGACGGCACCGGGGTCCTGTATCGCGGCACCGAGTTCGCCGGCGCCTACCGCGAGCGCGACGGCAAGGGGGTCTATCGAGTCGAACCCGGCCCCGATGGCACGGCGATCGAAACCGCCCTGGACGTCACCCGCGTGCCCTGATCGACAAGGCCGCCCGCCGGAGGGCGACGACCGCGCCGGCCGCTCGCGTAGCGTGGCCGGCATGCGGGCGCCCACACCGATCTACGCCGGGCTGGTGCCCTACGAAGACGCCTGGGAGCACCAGCGCTCAGTCCATGCCCGCCGGGTAGCCGGCGACCTCGGCGACACGGTGTTGCTGCTCGAGCACCCTTCGGTCTATACCGCCGGCCGGCGCACCACGCCAGCTGAGCGACCGAACGACGGGACGCCCGTCATCGACGTCGACCGGGGCGGCAAGATCACCTGGCACGGCCCGGGCCAGCTGGTGGGGTACCCGATCCTGCGGCTGGACGACCCGGTGGACGTGCTGGCCTACGTGCGTCGGGTCGAAGCGATGCTCGTCGCCGTCTGTGCTGAGTTCGGCGTGGCGACCCACCGAGTCGACGGCCGCACCGGTGTTTGGGTTGCCGCCGACCGACGCGGCCCCGAGCGCAAGATCGCCGCGATTGGCGTGCGCGTGGCCCGCGGGGTCACCCTGCACGGCTTCGCCCTCAACTGCGATCCAGACCTCACCGCGTTCGACCGGATCATCCCCTGTGGCATCGCCGACGCCGGCGTGACCTCCCTGACCGCCGAGCTGGGCCGTGAGGTCGGCGTAGCCGAAGCCCGACCGGTCGTCGAAGCTCGCCTGCCCGGTCTCATCGACCCTGTCTCGATTGCGCAAACCGACGCCGAGGACACCGACGACACCCAGGACACCGACGACACCGGGCACGGCGAGGGTGCTGGTGGGTCCGGCGACCCGCCCGAACTCGCCGCCATCGCCTGACCCGCGCTAGGCAAGATTCCGATCGAGCAGCCACCACCGCCCGGCGACCGCAGCGGCTGGTGCTGGCGACGCTCTGAGTACCCTCGATCCGGTGACGACGACGGCGGCCATCCCGCCCGCCCCAACCGGTTTGCCTAGTTCCCATCCGCTCAGCACCGGGTCGACCGGGCAACGGCGGCTGCTGCGCATTGAAGCGCGTAACTCCCAGACTCCGATCGAGCGCAAGCCGGCGTGGATCAAGACCAAGGCCAAGATGGGGCCCGAATACACCGAACTGCGCGCGTTGGTGGCCCGGGAGGGCCTGCACACCGTGTGCCAGGAAGCCGGTTGCCCCAACATCTACGAGTGCTGGGAAGACCGGGAGGCCACCTTCCTGATCGGCGGCTCCCAGTGCACGCGGCGGTGCGACTTCTGCCAGATCGACACCGGTCGCCCCGAGCCGCTGGACCGTGACGAGCCCCGTCGCGTGGCGCAGAGCGTGCAAGCGATGGGGCTTCGCTACGCCACGGTCACCGGCGTCGCCCGCGACGACCTCGCCGACGGGGGTGCGTGGCTCTACGCCGAGACGGTGCGCCAGATCCACGCCGTGAACCCCGGCACCGGGGTAGAACTGCTCATCCCCGACTTCGACGGCGACGCCGCCCAGCTCGGCGAGGTCTTCGGCTCGCGCCCCGAGGTGCTGGCCCACAACGTCGAGACGGTGCCGCGGATCTTCAAGCGCATCCGTCCTGGTTTCCGCTACGAACGCTCGCTGGCCGTGATCACCGCCGCTCGCGCCGATGCACTGGTCACCAAGTCCAATCTCATCCTCGGCATGGGCGAGCACCGCGCGGAGATCTCCCAGGCCCTGCAAGACCTCTACGACGCCGGCTGCGAGCTCATCACCATCACGCAATACCTCCGGCCGTCCCCGCGTCACCACCCGGTCGAGCGGTGGGTCAAGCCGGAGGAGTTCCTCGAGCTGGGCGAAGAAGCGGAGGAGATCGGCTTCTCGGCCGTCATGAGCGGGCCGTTGGTGCGCTCGTCCTACCGGGCCGGCCGGCTCTACCAGCAGGCCGTCGCTGTCCGCGCCAGCACACCCTCCTAACCTCCTATTCTGACTGCCATGCCCACGACGCCGGCGACGAAGCCGCCGAAACCCACGCGCGCGGAGAAGAAGGCCGCGCGCGCCGAGCGACGCCAGAAGCGCCGGACGCAGTGGCGCTCGCTGCTGCAGGCGTTCAGCATGACCCGGCGCAACGACTCGCGCCTGATCCCCTACCTGATCCTGGCCTTCGTCGTCGTAGCCGCGATCGTCTATCTGGTCGCCCTGCTGATCACCGGCAGCCGTTACCTGTTCATCCCCATCGCGGTGCTGGCCGGGTTGGTCGCCGCCCTGTTCCTGTTCAGCCGGCGGGCCCAGACCGCCGCCTACTCCCAGGCCGACGGTCAGCCCGGCGCGGCGCTCTACGTGCTGCAGAACCTGCGCGGCGGCGACTGGAAGACCGCCGAGGCGGTGGCGGCAACGACGCAGATGGACGCGGTGCACCGGCTCACCGGCCGGCCAGGGGTGGTCCTGATCGGCGAAGGCGCTCCGCATCGGGTCAAGGGTCTGCTGGCCCAGGAGAAGCGCCGGGTCGCCCGCCTCGTCGGCGACACGCCGATCTACGACGTCATCGTTGGCTCGGGCGAGGGCGAGGTCCCGC
>JALZBL010000221.1 GCA_030947395.1 Actinomycetota bacterium
CGCCCGCGCGCCCGCCGACGACGTGCGCCCCGGCCACGCCGGTCCCGAGCGCGACGAAGAAGACCTCGCTCACCCCGCGCGCTGCCCCGAAGGTTGCCTCGGCTCGCGCCGCGGCGCGTACGTCGTGCTCGACCGCCACGGGTATCCCGACCGCCTCGCGCACCGCGCCGGCCAACGGCAGGTCCGCCCAGTCGAGGTTGACCGCCCGCCGCACGGTGCCCGACCGGGCCTCGGCGCCGGGGCTGACGAGCCCCGCCGCGACCACGGCCCCGGGTGCGGACTCGATCAGGCGGCGGACCAGACCGATCACCGCGTTGAGCAGGCCAACGCCCCCACCGGTCGCCCCGGTCATCAGTTGCCGTTCACCGAACACCGTGCCGGCCTCGTCGTACAAACCGCCCTTGACCGTCGTGCCGCCGATGTCGACGGCCGCCACCAGTTCGGCCATCCGCGTCTCAGCCCTTCACCGCGCCGGCGGTGAGACCGGCCGAGATACGACTCTGGAACACGACGAACAAGACGACGACCGGCAGCGACGTCAGCGTGGCCGCGGCCATCAGCCCGGCCCAGTCCGCTCCGTGGGTCGGGCTGGACTGGAACACGAGCAGGTAGATCATCGCCGTCTGCTTGTTGTTGTCGATCAGTAGCGTGTTGGCCAGGACGAACTCGTTCCAGGCCAGGATCCAGCCGTAGACGCCGGTCGCGATCAGCCCGGGACCGACCAGCGGCAGTATGATCTTGAGGAAGGTCTGCCACCGGCTGCAGCCGTCGACCATCGCTGCCTCGTCGAGGTCGGCGGGGACGTTGGCGATGAAGGTGCGCAGGGTCCAGATGGTGTAGGGCATGGTGAACATGAGGTAGGCGATCACCACGCCGGACAGCGAGTTTTTGAGCTGCAGCCGGTCCAGAAGCAGCGACATCGGGATCGTCAACGCCAGCAACGGGATCATCTGCACGATGAGAACCACGAAGATGAACGGCTTGCGACCCGGGAAGCGGAACCGGGCGATCGCCACCGCGCCGAAGAAGCCGATCAGCACGCTGATCGCGACCGCGGCCAGCGTGATCACCAGCGTGTTGAGCAGGTTCTGCCGAAACGTCGCGTCGCCGATCACTTCGCGGAACCCGCGCAGCGTGGGGTGGTGCGGCCAGAACTGAGGAGTCAGGGACGTGACGTCGGCGCTGGACTTCACCGCGGTGACGAGCATCCAGAAGATCGGAAAGCCCAGCCCGACGGCGATCAGCAGGGCCAGGACATTCCACCCGGCCTGGGCCCGATCGCGCCGGCGCCGCGACCCGACCGGCGGCTCGGCAATGGCCGCATTCTCCTGGCCCGCAAGCGAGGGCTGGGGCGCGCGGACGAGGTGGGCGGTCATCGCGCGTCGCCGATCTTGAACAGCTGCCGGATGTAGAAGACCATGACCACGAGCAAGCCGAGCATCATTAGCACGCCGACCGTGGCACCGGTGTTGTAGTGGCTGCTGCCGATCCCCTGGCTGTACATGTAGACGCCGATGGTCTGGTAGCCCGGCTCGGGGTGGCCCTCCCGCATGAACCAGATCTGGTTGAACACGCCGAAGTCCCAGATGATCGACAGCGTGGTGAGGATCACGAGCAGCGGGACCAGGAAGGGCAGTGTCACGTGGCGGAAGGCCTGCCACGGACCGGCACCGTCGACGCGGGCCGCTTCGAGGATCTCCTTGGGCACCTGGGTGATCGCCGCGTGCAGGGAGATCGCCAGCAGCGGGATCGCCCCCCACACCACCACGACGGCGATCACCGCGAGCCCCTGGTGCGGATCGGCGAACCAGTCGTGACCGTGCAGGTGGACGCCCGGCAGCGCGTCGAGGAGGTAGTTCACAACGCCGTACTGGCTGTTGAACAACCAGTAGAAGACCTGCGTCGACACCGTCGACGGCACGGCCCAGACGAAGAGGAGCACGGTGAGCAGCATGACGCGCGCCCACCGCGACACCCGGTTGAGCAGGAGCGCGATGCCCAGGCCGACCACCAGGCTGAGCGCCACGGTGACCGCGGTGAACACCAGGGTGCGGGTGACCACGGTCCAGAATTCATGGTCGGCCAAGACGGTGCGGAAGTTTTCCAGACCGACGAAGCCCGTGGTACCGCCGTGATTGAACAGGGCGAACTTGCCCGACTCCTGCTTCTGCAGCGAGAGCGTCACGATCTTGGCCAGCGGCCACCCCGCGACCAAGCCCAGCACGACCAGGGTCGGGGCGATGAGCGCGTACGGCAGCCAGCCCGCGCGGGTCCGCGCCCGCATCGTGGTCTGGCCCCGGGGCCGCCGGGTGGCGTCGAACCCGCTCACTGGGCGCTCCTTGGCCTTCAGCCGCCGGCGTTCAGTATTTTCGCGATCTGCGCATCGGCGCCCTTCGTCGCGTCGCCGACGGACTGCTTGCCCGAGGCGATGGCACTGAGGGTGTTCTGCAGGACGTTACCGCTCTCCACATTGGCCCAGTTCGGTGTGTTGGGCACGAACCAGGTCTTCTTGGCCGCCTGACCGGTGGCCTGGTTGGCGGCGCTCAGCCGGCCGTAGACGTCGAGCAGCGAGGTGGTGTTGGGGATGGCGTACTTCGCCAGCGCGGTCTGGCTGGCCGTGTCGGTGAAGTACTTGACCCAGGTTGCGCCCAGCGCGCCGTTCGGAGCCTTCTTGGGCACGGCCAGGTCCGAACCGCCAAGGAAGGAGGGGGTCGGGTTGCCGGCGGTGGAGCCGGGCAGCGGGAACGTGCCCAGGTTCGGCGCGAGCTTCGGGTTGCCGGTCTTGGGGTCGGTGACAACGCCGAGCTCCCAGCCGTTGCCGAGGATCGCCGCGGTGTGGCCCTGGGCCATGATCGCGTCCTGGTCGGCCTCGGTCTTGGTGGCGCCGCCCACGGAGTAGTCCGCGGCCAGCCGCTTCCACTGCCCGAGACCCTGCTGGGCCGGCGCGCCCTCCAGCGTGCCCTTCCACCGACCACCGTCCTGGTCGGCGATCTTTCCGCCCGCGCCGTACACGAAGCTCATCGCGGCGTACCAGTACTTGCCCGGCATGTAGAAGGCGGAGAGGTTCTTGTCCGAGCGGTTGGCCGCCTTCACCTTGTCGAGGTCGGTGAACATCTCGTCCAGGGTGGCGGGTGCGGTCTTGATGCCGGCTTTGGCGAAGGTGTCCTTGCGGTAGATGACCACTCGGCTGCCCGCGTAGTACGGCACGCCGTAGAGCTTGCCGTCCGGCGCGGAGACCGACTCGGTTAGTCCTTGCAACCACGTCGAGGAATTGGCGAACTGGGCCCGGTCCGCGCTCAGGTCGGCGAAGGCGCCACCGGCAATGTAGGACGCGGTCTGGGTGTTCCCCAGCTCGACCACGTCCGGAATGCCGGTGCTGCCGGCGAAGGTCGAGTCGAGCTTCGTCGTGTAGTTCGACCAGTTCTGCCACTCGACCTTGACCTTGGCCCCGGTGGCCGACTCGAACCGCGACGTCGCCTGATTGACGACGTCCGGCCAGCCCTTCTGCGCATCGGTCTGTAGCCAGACGGTGATGACCTTACCCTTGCCGTCGGTACTCAACCCCTGGCTGGCGCCGGCCGGCTTCGACTTCGATGGACCGGAGCTGCTGCATCCGGCTACGACGGCCAGGGCTGCCGCCGCGACCACCGCGCTCGTGAACGTGCGCTTCACGTCGCCTCCTCGTGGATTGGTCTATACCAATCTCGAGATTGGCATAGACCAATCACGGTGTCAACCCTGGTGCGCAATGTCCGGGCCGGATGCGGGCGAGGACTCGGGATCACCGAGGGCGGCCCGAAGCGTCCGATGCTGCGCGGCCCGGACCAGCGCCGCCGCGGGCTCGAGCCCGAGCACCACCCGCAGCACCGCCGCCCGGGCATTCCCCGCGCAGTCGGCCAGGGCACGCCGGGCCGCCGCCGGGTCGCACCCGCAGATCTCGGCCACGATGCCCACCGCCCGCTCGCGCAACTTGGCGTTGGCCCCCACGACGTCGACCATGAGATCGCCGTGGACGTGGCCCAGG
>JALZBL010000222.1 GCA_030947395.1 Actinomycetota bacterium
CCCGCTCCGACCAGCTGACCCGCTCCGACCGGGTGGCCCGTGCCGCTCGCCGAACCGGCTACCGTTTCCAGTCGGTGCCACCCCCGGACGACGAGACGGAGCCTCACCCGGTGTCGCGATTGCACAGGCCCAAGGCGGGCTTCTGGATCCGCCTCTGCGTGGCGTTGCTGTACCCGCTCGACGCAGTGCTGTTCAAGGTGCGCTTTCGTCACCTCGACCGCGTGCCCGAGCACGGCGGCGTCCTGCTGGTGGTCAATCACCTCTCCTACATCGACACCATCCTGATGGCGCGCTTGGTCTGGCAGAGTGGCCGCATCCCCCGTTTCATGATCAAGAGTGGCGTGTTCACCAAACCGATCGTCGGACGGGTGATGACCGGCGCCGGCCAGATTCCGGTGCACCGCGGCACGACGGACGCCCAGCAGTCATTGCGGGCCGCGGCCGCTGCGCTGCAGCGGGGCGAGTGCGTCGTCATCTACGCCGAGGGCACGATCACTCAGGATCCGGACTGGTGGCCGATGCAGGCCAAGACCGGAGTCGCCCGCCTGGCCGTGCTGGCTCCCGACGTGCCGGTGGTGCCGATCGGCCAGTGGGGACCGCACCGGACCCTGGACAGCCGGCGGCGCCGATTCCGGCCATTCCCCCGCCAGGTGGCCGCGGCATCAGTGGGGTTCCCGGTCGACCTCTCGCCGTGGCGCACCACCAACCAACCGGGCCAGTTGGACCTGCGCCGGATGACCGACGCCATCATGTCCGCGGTGCGCGAGGAGGTCGCCACCCTGCGCGGTGAGCCCCCGCCCACGACCTTCTTCCGTCCCACTGCGCTGCGATCGGCCCCGCGCACGGCCGTGTCGGCCGGCCCGGACGATCCAAGCGACCAGCCCGGCGCCGCGGCGGCGCTCTGATGATCACCACGGACCTCGCTCAGCGGTTGCACACCGCGGGCGTGCGGTGGGATCCCGCGCCTGGCGACCGCTTCGTCGTGACCGATCCCCAGATGGCCGGTGAGGTTTTCGTCATCAGCAACATGACCGTCGACGTGCACCGCTTTCCGCAAGGAACGGTGATCGGCTTCAACGGCACCACCGAATGGGCGCTGGATTCGGTGGAACAGGATCGCACCCTGTGGTTGCCCCGCGAGGAGCAACTGCGCGCCCTGCTCGCGGCGACGTTTCGCCGGCTCGAGCGGGCATCGGACGGGGCCTGGACCGTGACCATCGAGGTCGGGGGCGACGTGGACCGCTTCCTCGATCCGGACGTCGAGCGGGCCTACGCGCACGCCCTGCTCTACCTGGTCACCGGCGAGCGCTGACCGCCCGGAGTTGCTGCTCCTTTATCCCCGGCGGCAGCGGATCGGCTCCGCCACGCCGGTGGCCGTGGTCATCGTGATCCGATCGTTACCGTCCCAATTTTCACATCCGTAACGTGAATGTTTCAATCAACGCGTCACCGGTCCCTGTGGATCGGTGGCGCACGCGAACGGGGAGGCGTGCTTTCCGCGTCCCACGCGGGCACCTCCCGCCTCGTTCGAAAGCGACCCCCATGCGCCTGGCCACCAACCCGTTCCGCCGTGCTTTCACCACTTCGCCACCGTGGTCGCCACCGTGGTCGCCACTGCGGTCGCCACTGTGGTCGCCACTGCGGTCGCCACTGTGGTCGCGGCTGGGCCGGCCACGGCCCCCCGGCCGACAGCTTCGCCGGTTGGTCACGCTGGCCGTGGCGGTGGCCGCAGCGGTCGGGCTGCTCGCCACGAACCTGCCGGCCGACGCCGCTGCGGCGGCGGGGCCCAGCCGTCCGCTCGGTTCCCTGACCAGCGTCGTCGCCAGCGGTCCGGGCGTGCGACTCACCGGATGGGCCATCGATCCGGACACCACCGCGGCGGTGCCGGTAGCCGTCTCGATCGACGGCCGCCCGGCCGGCCAGGTCAGCGCGGCCCTCAGCCTGTCCACGGTGGCCACGGCGTACCCCCGCTACGGCGCCCGGCACGGATTCGCCGCAACCTTCGTCGTGGCCTCAGGCCGGCACCAGATCTGTGCGAGCGCGCTCAACGTCGGGCCGGGCGCCGGGGCGACGTCGCTGGGTTGCCGCACGCTGATCTTGGCGGTCAGCCCGTTCGGCTACTGGGACTCGGCCACGCCGCTGGTGGGCAGTGTGCGCCTGGACGGCTGGGCCATCGAGCCCGACAGTCGAGTCCCGGCTGTAGTCGCCGTGTCGGTCGACGGGCGCGCCACACCGCGTCCGGTATACGTGGCCACCAGGGTCGACGTGGCCGCGCGCTACCTCGGCGACGGCAACCAGCTCGGGTTCACGATCTTCCTCCCGCTCACCGCCGGCACCCACCTCGTCTGTCTCAATGCGGTGAATGTCGGGGCCGGACGCACCCGATCGCTGGGATGCCGGTCCATCGCCTGGAACGGCAGCCCGTTGGGCGCCGTGTCACCCGTCCCCCGCGCGGTCGGCAGCACCCTCGTCACCGTGCAGGGATGGGCGGCCGACCCCGACTCCAACCAGACGATCAGCGTGGTGGTGACGATCGACGGCACGGCCCCGGTGACCACCCCGGCCAACCGGACGGTCACCGGCCTGCAGACCGGTCTGGCCGGTCACGGGCCCGCGCACGGATTCGCGCTCGCCCGGTCAGTGAGCTTCGGTGCCCACCGCCTGTGCGTCACCGCGATCAACATCGGGACCGGCAGCAACCGCGGGCTCGGCTGCCAGAGTCTGCCGTCCGGGCTCGCGACGGCGTCGAGCGCTCCCCGCTCGGTCGGCGCGACCGGCTCCTACCAATCGGCCCGGGTGACGTGGGTCGCCCCGGCGAGCACCGGCGGATCCACCGTCACCCGGTACACGATCACGGCAACGCCAGGAGGCACGTCGACGACCGCCGCGGGCACGAGCCGGGCGGCCATGGTCGGCGGCTTGGCCACCGGCACGGCCTACCGGTTCACCGTGCGCGCGGTGAACGGAGTGGGAGTCTCGTCCGCTTCGGCGCCGAGCGCCTGGACCCGCCCGGCCGCCGCCGGAATCGTCGGGGTGACGGCGCCGCCGCTGATCTCGACCAGCCGCTACATCCGCAACATCAACGGCAGCATCAACGACGCCGCCAAGATGCGCCAGATGGGCGCGACCGACGGCTACTACAACCCGTCCGGCCACGGCTACCTCGTCTTGCTCCAGATCGGGGGTCAGACCCGTAGCAACATCATCTTGACCGCGACGAGCATCAGCGTGACCTACCCCCAGACAGTGCTGGCGATGAAGGCCTACCTCGACGGGTACGCGTCCACCCAACGCAGCAACGCGCCCGCGACAATTGCCTTCGGCACCAACAACGACGTCGACGTCGATGCGACGACCGGAGCGATCTGGGCCCAATACCTGGTCAACCCGCTGCTCACCTACGCCGCGAAGTACCGGGCGATAACGGTGGCCGGCGCCAACGACATCGAACCGGGCTTCATCGCCGCGCCGGCCGCGACCCACGACTGGCTCGTCGGTTATCTGCGCTCCACCTCGGCCAAGTTCGTGTTCAACGGCTCGGCCGACGGCTGCGCCTGGTACGCGGCCCACGGACGGTGCAACAACGGCTGGACGGCCAACAGTTTGCACTGGTTCACCGGAGCTGCCGCCCCGACGCGCATCATCGCCTTGCCGCAGATCTACAACACCACGATGGCCGCGCAGTGGAAGTACGTCTCCCTCACCGGCGTCCTCAACGGGCACCTACGGGTCAACTTCGGCGGCCCGCTGACCGAGTGGACCGCCTGCTACCCCCAGCACGGCGGCTGCGGAAGCCTCACCAACAACACGGCCTGGGCAGCGCTGTCGGCTCAGCTCCGCTCAGACGCCCGGATCTTCCAGTGGAGCCTGCCCTACGGCACCGACCTGCGGATCAACTAGTGCTCGGACGGCGTGTCGGAGCCGCCACCCTCGCCGGCGTGGCCGCGGTACTGGTCGCCGGGTGCACATCCGCTTCAACCCCGTCGGCCGGCTCGAGCCCGTCGGCGGGTGGATCGTCCTCGT
>JALZBL010000223.1 GCA_030947395.1 Actinomycetota bacterium
CACACCTCGACGCCTGGCTCGCCCGCGCCAGCCGATCCCGCATCCCCGCCGTCATCGACCTCTCCCGCACCATCCGCAAACACCGCGAACAGATCCTCGCCGCGGTCGACCTCGGACTGTCCAACAACAAGCTCGAAGGCCTGAACTCCAAGATCCGGCTGATCAATCACCGCGGATACGGACACCACACCGCGGCCGCCGTCATCGCAATGATCTACCTCTGCTGCTCCGGACTAACGATCACGCTGCCCACGCGAAGGTGAGGAGAACCAATTTTCAGCCGCTGTTGATAAGGGTCAAAGTGGACTTCCCCGGGGACGAGTCAGCGGATCAGCCATGAGCCGATCCACCAAGCCGTCTACGTCCAAAGCCATCGCGCACTGCCTGGTATTGGGGCCCTCCCGGGTGTACTTTCGTGGCCGCAGAAGACGCTGCGCGACAAGTCAGAGGGGACATGCGATGCTGCATGCGTTGGTAATGCAGGTCAAGCTACTTGACGGAGGCGAGTCCGAAGAAGGCATGCGGCTTCTCAAGGAGATGGTGGTCCCGCGGGCCAAATCACAGGCGGGCTTCCAACGGGGTACTTGGATGAACCGCGGCGGCGACGGCATGGGTGTCGTCGTATTCGACTCAGCCGAACACGCCCAGGCGGCCCAGGAGGATCTCAAGCCACCCCCCGGCGGTCCTGAATTGGTGTCGAGCGTGATTTACGAGGTAGGGGCGCAGGCTTAATCCTCCGGCGCCCCTTGGCCGTCTCCGACTTCCGGGGGCGGATGATTTACCGGGCGTCGGCGGCGGGGAGGATCTTGTGGTCGTTGTAGGCGTACTCGCGTGTCGGGTCATCGTGATGTACGACCAGGGCAGCAACCTCGAGTTCTTCAACGCCAACCCACACCGACGCCACCCGTCCAACCCGCGACAAACGGGAGTCCCGCACATCGACATGAGCGGATGTTCATCAGCCCTGGCTCTTGCCGCCTGATGTTGTTTGGAAGCGGAACTCGACCACGTCGCCGTCGGCCATCACGTAGTCCTTTCCTTCGACCCGTACCCGCCCGCGGGCCCTGGCCTCGGCCATGGAGCCGGCCGCCACCAGGTCGGTGAAGGAGACGACCTCGGCCTTGATGAACCCGCGTTGGAAGTCGGTGTGGATCACGCCGGCGGCCTGGGGAGCGGTCGCTCCGACGGGAATCGTCCAGGCCCGGCTCTCCTTCGGCCCGGCGGTGAGGTAGGTCTGCAAACCCAGGGTGGCGAAACCGACGCGGGCGAGGAGATCCAGACCCGACTCCTCCTGGCCCATGGACTGCAGCAACTCCAAGGACTCGGCGGGTTCCAGCTCGACCAGTTCGGCTTCGGTCTTGGCGTCGAGGAAGATCGCCTCGGCCGGGGCGACGAGCTTGCGCAGGCCGGCGGTGAACTCGGCGTTGGCAATCTCGTCCGGATCGACGTTGAAGACGTAGATGAACGGCTTGGCGGTCATCAGGTGCAGCTCGGCCAGCGCCTCGGCATCCAGACCGGCGCCGAACACGGTCTGCCCCCGCTGTAGGACCTGCTGGGCTTGCTCGACCGCCGCGACAGTGGCGACGGCGTCCTTCTTCAGCCGCGCCTCCTTCTGCAGGCGGGGCAGTGCCTTCTCGATGGTCTGCAGGTCAGCGAGGATCAGCTCGGTGTCGATCGTCTCTATGTCGCTGCCCGGGTCGATCCGCCCGTCGACGTGGACGACGTCAGGGTCGGAGAAGGCCCGGATCACCTGGCAGACGGCGTCGGCCTCGCGGATGTTGGCCAGGAACTTGTTGCCCAGGCCTTGGCCCTCGCTGGCGCCCTTGACGATGCCGGCGATGTCGACGAAGGAGACGGTGGCCGGGACGGTCCTGGCCGAGCCGAACATCTTGCTCAGCACCTCGAGCCGGCCATCGGGCACACCAACCACGCCGACGTTGGGCTCGATCGTCGCGAACGGGTAGTTCGCGGCCAGCACGTCGTTCTTGGTCAGCGCGTTGAACAGCGTGGACTTGCCGACGTTGGGCAGACCGACGATGCCGATGGTGAGGGCCACGACGGGTCATTCTACGAACGGCGCGCCCGTGGGGCTGAATCGCGGAAAGTGTCGGTGCTCCCTGCCACCCTCGATGCCATGGATACCGCGACGGTGTTGCTCGTGCTGGTGGCCCTGGCCGTCGGCGTGGCTCTCGGCTGGTCGCTGCGCGCCGCCCGGACGGCAACGGTGGACGACGCCGATCTGCGCGAGGCCATGGCCGCGGTATCGGCGGAGGCGCTGCGGCGCAACAGTGAGACCTTCGCCGCGCTGGCCCGCAGCCAGCTCGACGTGGCCGGCGCCGAGGCCGGGGCGCGCCAGCAGGCGGTCCACGCCATGGTGGCGCCCCTGCACGAGACGTTGGCGCGGGTGCAGAACCAGCTGGCCGAGGTCGAACGGGCGCGGGTCGGCTCCTACTCGACCCTGGTGGAACAGGTGGCCTCGATGCGCTCGACGTCGGAGCAGCTGCGCACCGAGACCACCGCGCTCGTCTCGGCGTTGCGGGCCCCGCAGGTGCGTGGTCGGTGGGGCGAGCTGCAGCTCGAGCGGGTGGTTGAGGCCGCCGGGATGACGCAGCACGTCGACTACGAACTGCAGCCGTCGGTCACCACCGAGGATGGCGCACTCCGGCCCGACCTGGTGGTGCGCCTGGTCGGAGGCAAGTCGGTGGTGGTCGACGCGAAGGTGGCGTTCTCCGGCTATCTGGAGGCGATGGAGGCCCGCGACGAGCCCACCCGGCTCAATCGCTTGCAGGCCCACGCCCGTCAGCTGCGTCGCCACGTCGACGGTCTCGCCGCCAAGGCCTACTGGCAACGGTTCAGCCCGGCCCCGGAATTCGTGGTGTGCTTCGTGCCGGCCGACGCCTTTCTCGACGCCGCGCTGCGGGAAGACCCGAGCCTGCTCGAGCACGCCTTCGCCCGCGACGTGGTGCTGGCCACGCCGTCCACCCTGATCGCCCTGTTACGCACCGTCGCCTACACCTGGCGCCAGGAAGCCCTGGCCGCCAACGCGGCCGAGGTGCACCAGCTCGGCCGGCAGCTGTACCAACGCCTGGCCACCATGGGCGACCACCTCGACAAGCTGGGCCGCTCCCTCGGCGGCGCGGTCACGACCTACAACCAGACGGTCGCCTCGCTGGAGAGCCGAGTGCTCGTCAGCGCGCGGCGCTTCAACGATCTCCAGGTGGTCGGTCCCGGCGACGAGCTGACCACTCCGCAGCAACTCCTGCTGTCACCGCGGTCGCCGTCGCTCGAGGAACCGGTGAACCAGGTGGTCGGCCTGGGCTGACCGGTGCTGGTCTCCCCTCGAGCGGGAGCCCGACGCTCCGGGATCGGCTGACCTCTCGCCCCAGGTCCGACCGGTACCGTGAGGGATTCCCGATCGCCTCGGAAACGGACGTCTGCCGGTGTCACGGCCCCTGAGTGAGGATCCCCGCCGCCCGAGTGGTGTGCCGGGGCCGGCGGTTTCGCTGCGGGCCCCTGCCGTCGGCACTGCCCGGACGGGCGCACCGGCACCGGCACCCGCACCGGCACCGAGCGACCCCAGCGCGCCGCCGCGCGGTGCAGCCACACCACCCCGGGGAACGGATGGCTTCTCAGCGCCCACGCTGCACCACCCGGGCGGCCGCCGGGGAGCCGGCCCCGACGCCTCCCCGGCCTGGAATCGCCGCGACCTGATCGCAGCTCCCGCCAGCCCGCGCGCCGCCGGTCCCATCCCGGGCCGGGATGACCGTTTGGGAGTCGGCGCGAACCGCAACCCGCGGCTGACCCCCGAGCACGAACGCGGTCTGCCCGGTTGGGCCGCGGTGCTGGTCGTGGTGGCCATCGCCGGGATCGGTGCAGGTATCGACGGGCTGACCACATCGGCCGTGCAGCTCGCGTTCAACTGGGGCATCGTGCTGGGTGCGGGGGTGGCGATCCTGCTCGTGCGCCGCAGCGCGATGTTCTGGGTGATCGTCGCGCCGCCGTTGG
>JALZBL010000224.1 GCA_030947395.1 Actinomycetota bacterium
ACCTTGAACAGCACTGCGTCGAGCGGGTACAGCAACGCCACGCAGAGGCGGATCCAGAAGCCTGCCTTGGGCTTGTGCAATCGCGACACCGGGTGAGGCTCCGTCTCGTCGTCCGGGGGGGTGGCACCGACTGGAAACGGTAGCCGGTTCGGCGAGCGGCACGGGCCACCCGGTCGGAGCGGGTCAGCTGGTCGGAGCGGGTCAGCTGGTCGATGCGTGATACCCGGCGAACTTCTCGCGTAGCGCGCGCTTGGAGAACTTGCCGACGCTGGTCTTGGGCAACTCCTCGACGAAGACGACGTCGTCGGGCAGGCCCCACTTGGTGAGGCCCTGGGCGGTGAGGAAACTGAGGACGTCTTCGCGATTGAGATCCTTTCCGGGCACGGGCACCACGCAGGCGAGCGGACGCTCCATCCACTTCGGGTCGGCGATCGCGATCACCGCGGCCTCGGCCACGTCCGGGTGGCCCATGATCTGGTTCTCCAGTTCGACCGAGCTGATCCATTCACCTCCGGACTTGATCAGATCCTTGGTGCGGTCGACGAGGCGGATGTAACCCAGCGCACTGATCGCGGCCACGTCACCGGTGCGCAGCCACCCGTCCGGCGAGAACTGCTCGCCCGGTTCACTGGTGCGGTAGTACTGACGCGCCACCCACGGCCCGCGGATCTCCAACTCGCCAGCGGCTTCGTCGTCCCACCGAAGCTCGGCGCGGGTAACGCTGTTGACGATGCGGGCCTCGACCCCGGGCAGTGGCATCCCCTGGGTGGCCCGCACGTCGGCCTGGACCTCGGCGTCGGCGTCGGCGTACTCAGCGCGCAACGTCGACATCGAGCCGATCGGCGAGATCTCGGTCATGCCCCAGCCCTGGGTGATCGGCAGGCCGATCGCCGAGCGCCAACCCTGCGACAAGGCGCGGGGCACGGCCGAGCCGCCGCACATCACCGCCCGGAGCGAGGAGACGTCGTAGTCGCCGAGCAGTGGCAGCATGCCCATCCAGATGGTCGGAACGCCGGCGCTGAGCGTCACCTTCTCCGACTGCACCAGGCCGAGCAGGGCGGCCGGCGTCAGATCCGGACCGGGCATGACGATGTTGGCACCGCCGAGGAATGCGGTGTACGGGAAGCCCCAGGCCATGGCGTGGAACATCGGGACCACCGGCATGATCGTGTCGCGGTCGCTGACGCCGAGGGTGGCCGTCGTCAGTCCGGCGTAGGCGTGCAGGAACGTGGAGCGATGCGAGTAGAGAACGCCCTTGGGATCGCCGGTAGTGCCGGTGGTGTAGCACAGCGCGGCCGCCTGGTTCTCGCTCACGGCGCGGTCGGAGAAGTCGACCTCGTCCACCGCGGCGGCCGCGTCGGCGTAGAGGCGCACCCGCGGGTCGTCGGGGAGGTCATGATCCGCGCCGTCGTCCAGGACGAGCACGTGACGAACGGTGCTCAGGCTAGGTAAATATTTGGCCAGCACCGGCAGCAGAGAGCGATCGACCAGTATGGCTTCATCCTCGGCGTGCTCCACGGTGAAGATCAGTTGTTCGGGGAAGAGGCGAATGTTGCCGGTGTGCAGCACGCGCCCGGTGCCGGGTACGGCGAAGTACGCCTGCAGATGGTCGGCCGTGTTCCACCCGAACGTGGCCACCCGGGCATCCGCGGACAGGCCCAGGGACTCGAGCACGCCGGCCAGGCGCCGGGTGGACGCGGCGAACTCGGCGTAGGACAGCCGCTGCATCCCGCCGACCCGGCGGGTCGTGATGCGACGATCGCCGAAGAGACGAGACCCGCGGCGGAAGATGGCGTTGATGGTCAGCGGCCAGTCCTGCATCAGGGCGTCCATCGCTCGATGGTGGTGGACGCCCGCGATGCCCGCAACCGCCCGCTTGGACGCTCAGAGCCCTCGCCCACCCTGCCGCTCACCGCCGCTCGATGCGAAAGGTTCGGGTGTCGACCTTGGTGCCGTCGAGGAAGGGGTGCAAGGAGTCCAGGTAGGACCGCACGGACGGATTGTCGCTGGCGTCGATGTCGCCGGCCCCGGGAAGGTAACCGTTCTCCAGCGTGTGGTTGGCCACCACGTCGCCGGTGTCGCGGTGCACGGTCACCGTGGTGACGTTGGTCCGGTCCTGGTTGTCCGCGCCGTCACAGTGCGGCACGACATCGCCGTCGTTCTCGATGGCCAGCACCCGCACCGAGCGTGGTACGGGAATGCGCGCGATGGGAGAACCGGCGGTGATGACATGGGTGACGGCGAACTCGCCGGTCTCCCGGGCGTGGCGGGCGAGGTTGAGGGCGACCATGCCGCCCTGGCTGTGTCCGACCAGGAGGACCTGGTCGCCCGGGCGGACACCGGCTCGGCGCATCACCTCGCGCACGCCTTCCTCATAGGTGGTGGTGCCCCCGGTCACCGCTCGGGCGTTGGTGCCGAGGCTGGTCGGGTCGGATCCGTGCGGTGACGGACTCCAGTTCTTCGTCCCGGGAATGTCGACGATGACGCGCCGCACCGGTTGGCCGTCCGGGCCGAGGCCGACGACGAAACGCACGTCGACGTCGCCGCCCCGGCGAGCCAGGTTGCGCCGGGCGAGTCCGGCGACCACATCGGCGAGGGAGCGCGGTGGCGAACCGGATGCCGGTGAGGTGTCGCGCCCGGTGGCGGCGACGACGGGGCGACCGTCGGGATAGGCCGCCACCCGGTCGATCAGCAGGCGGTCGGTCCAGAAGTCGGTGAGTGCCCCAACGGCCGTGTCGACCAGCTGCGGGTCGCCGGTGAGGAGGCGACCCGGCATCCGGCCCGGACTGCGCCAGTGGGTGGCCGCCGCAGCGCCGGCCGGTCCCAGCCGTAAGAGGCCTTCGGCGGCCGGCCCGACCTGTTTGTCGAGGCGGTCCACGGCCAGGTAGGACGCCGCCGCGGTGCGGATCTCGGTGGCGGTGAGGGTGCAGGCGGCGGCGTGCCAGGAGAGTCCGCCGGGGGCATCGAGGGCGAGCAGCAGGGCGGCGGCGAAGGTCGCTGCGCCGGGAGGGTTGAGCACCGCCGCCGCGATCACGGACGGGTCGAGGAACACCCGGTGCAGGTCAAGCGAGCGTTCGGCCAGCTCGCGCGACACGTCGAGGAAGGTCCGCGCCATCCGGGCGAACTGGTCGTAGTGCGCCTCGACGCCGGCGGTGCCCCCCACGACGGAGACCGCTCGGTGATCGCCGGACACGCTGACTCCTCTTGAGGAACAGTCACAGGATGTGGGTCACGGCGCGGGCAACGTCGCGCGCGCCGTCGGTGACCGCGTGCCCGGCGCGCTCAGCCGCATGCGCGACCTCCTCGACCCGGCGCACGATCCGAGCGTGGGTCCGCAGCGCGTCGGCGGCTGATTCCAGCCGGCCGGCGGCATGGCGAAGACTGCTCGACTGCCCGGCAACGCACGCGCGGAACGCATCGGCCGCACGGCCGCGCCAGGCCGCGGCCGACGCCGCGTCACCCAACCGTGCGGCCCGCCGCCGGATGGCGGCCGCCTCGTCATCGAGTCGGTGCGCGACGCGCATCAGATGCTCGGTGTCGACGGCGGCCATGCCCCTAACGGTGACCCGGCGGCCGGCGTACCGACGCCTGGAGGGTGAAGCTGTGGACGCCGTTTCCTGCCTGTGGATGGCGGCGCATCCGATTCCTCGGTGGCCGGCCCGGCGCGCGGGTGTCGCCCTCCGACCGTGGTTGAATCGCAGCGTGAATGACACGGTTGGGATTCACCGACCGACGGCGTGAACCACGCACGATCGCGAAGGACACAACCTGCATGGAGCTCGCTCAAACCGCAACCGCCGCACCCGGTACCGCCCCTGGGGACGGCGGTCGCAACGAGGTTGGCGATGGCCTGCCTCGGCGCGACCGGGAGATCCTCGCGTTCGAACGGCAATGGTGGAAGTTCGCCGGGGCAAAGGAGCAGGCGATCCGCGAGCTGTTCGACATGTCCTCGACCCGCTACTACCAGC
>JALZBL010000031.1 GCA_030947395.1 Actinomycetota bacterium
GTCAATGTGCTGCGCTCGACACTGCGCGAGTTCTACCCGGGCGCGTTGACGGCGTTCGACGACCTGGCCGGGCGATGCGCTCGCCGTGCTCTCTCTCGCCCCCACGCCGGATGAAGCGGCCCGACTGTCTCGCGTGCGAGTGCAGACTGCGCTTCGCCGGTCAGGCCGACAGCGCAACATCGCGACGAAAGCGGCCGAGGTCGTTACTGCGCTGCGAGCCGAGGCGAGCAGTTGCAGGGCAGGCCCGGCGTCGTCGCCGCCCATGGGGCAAGGTGCGTCTGTTGCTCGCCGTGATTGCCGAACTCGTTAGTCAGGAGCAGATGCTGCGCGAGCAGGTGGAGGCGGGTTTGGCCGGCACCCGGACGCTGAGATCTATTTGGGCCAGCCCGGGCTTGGGCCGGTTCTGGCGGCCCGGATGCTGGCTGAGTTCGATGACGCGCCAGACCGGTACGACGGAGCCAAGGCGCGCAGGAACTACGCGGGGACCAGTCCGATCACTCGCTAGTCTGGCAAGTCCCGCGCCGTTCTCGCTTGCCATGTTCGCAACCGCCGCCTCGTCGATGCGCTTTACCTGCAGGCCTTTGCCGCGCTCAAGGCATCCCCGGGAGCCCGCAGCTACTACGACGTCCGCCGCGCACGCGGCGCCACCCATCATCAAGCCCTGCGCGCCGTGGGCAATCGGCTCGTCGGCATCCTGCACGGCTGCCTGCGCCGTCACCTCAACTACGAAGAAAACATTGCCTGGCCACCCGGCGACAAATTCGACCAAGCCGCCGCTTGACATTTTCAAAACCGTGGGGTGTCTTACCGGGCACTCCTATAAGCCGAAGATTGCGCTTGATCCACCGCTTCAGAGGGTGAACGACCCTCTGGCTCACCTTGTAGATTGTCCAGCAGTAGCGAACGCGACATCGACAACTGTGTGCGGAACGACCTTCGAACGGCTGACGCCATCGAGACACGCATAGCCAGCTATTCGATCCGAATGGACGCTGGCCCCGACGCCGCTTCGACGCGGGGCACCCAGTCCAAGGGGATGTATAAGGTCCGATTCGGTATGCCATGCCACAGCCGGTAGCGGCCGAGCAGCCGGGCTTCTTGCTCGACCAGGATCGTGGGAAGACGCCGGAATTCCCCGCATCGCAGGATCAAGCCTCTGGGCAGCTGCGCCGCGTCGATATTCCCATCCATGCAGAGTCGACCCGGAGTAGACCATTGCAGCGGCTGTTGCACCTCGATACCTACCCAGCTGGCCCCGGCCACGTCCCGGCGGCTTGCGAGTCGCCGCGCCAGGGCGGTCCCTCCGGCGGCACCGCGCAGTGCGGCAACGTCCGCGGGCTCCCCGGGGTGTATGACGTTTCCAGCGGCGAAGACCCGGTCCGCTGTGGTGGCGCCGCCACAGTCGACCACTGGCCCGCTCGATGATCCGTCGATCAGCAGCCCGCCGCTACGAGCCAACTCATTGTCCGGCAGCCAGTCGCCAGTGAACACGACGGTGTCGACGGCGATGGAGCGCGGCGCTCCGGAAGTCCGGTTCCGCAGGTCGACGGCGCGCACCCGGCCGTGTCCGTGCACCGCTACGACCTCGGTATCGGTCCAGACCGGTACGCGCAGGCCCCACCGCAGGGCCGCTGCGAACGCTGCGAACGTCTGGTGTCGAGGCCGGTCGGTTACGAGGGCGACCACGTGCACGCCGGCCTCACGCAGGGTCAGGGCGGCCGAGTAGGAGACGTGTTCGGCGCCGACAACGATGGCCCGGCGACCGACCGGAAGCCGATGCTGATGCCACCACTGTTGGAGCTGGCCGGTCGTGAATACGCCTTCGGGGCGGTCTCCCGGTATCAGTCGAGCGGTCCGGGGGCGTTCGCGGGCGCCGGTGGCCAGCAGGACGGCATCGGCGGACACGTGGCTTACCCCGAGCGGTGAGGTCAGTGCAACGCCGTTCGAACCGACCCAGCCGGTCGCCATCGTCTCAGTGCGTAGCTGAACGCCAGCCGCCAGGCACTGCTGCACGAGCCGGTCGGCGTACCGCGGTCCGGTCAGGACTCGCCGCAGGTCGCGTACCCCGAAACCGCTGTGGTGGCAATGGCGGGGCACGCCGCCGGCCTGTCGCTCCCGGTCGATGACAAGGACGCTCCTGATTCCGTGCTCCGAGAGCGCCCGACCCGCTGCCAGGCCGGCGGGTCCGGCGCCGATGATGAGTACGTCGACGTGTTCGTCGGTCATCCAGGCGCCCCCGTTCGCAGCATGGCAGCGACCTCGGCAGCGCAGTAGAAGCCCTGGCATCGGCCGTTCGTGGCGCGGGTGCGTCGGGCGACACCGGCCAGGTTCTGTGGAGGGACAGCCGAGGAGAGTGCGTCACGGATTTCGCCGCGGCTGACGCGCTCGCAGAAGCAGACGATGCGACCGTAGTCAGGATCTCCGGATACGGCGGCAGCGCTCAAGGCCGGCCGCTCGAAGGCATCACCGAGCTGCGGCATGTGTGGCCCTGGCGCCGCGTGGCTGCGCTCGGCCATCGAACACCCCAGCTGCTCGAGCAGGGCGGCGACGTGTTCGGCCAGCGCCATGGACGCGGTCAATCCGGTTGAACGGATGCCGCCCACGCACACGTAGCCCTGGGCCAGGTCGGCGTGGACCTGATAGTCATCGCGCTGAGTAGCGGCACGCAGCCCGGCGTAGGCGCTGGTTACCTCCTCCCCGGCCAGCTCGGGCACGATCGCGGCTGCGGCGGCGATCAGGCTTCGCAGTCCTCGCGCCGTCGTCGAGGTGTCGGTGATGTCGTGCAGATCCTCGGCCGTCGGCCCGACGAGCAGGTTGCCGTAGACCGTCGGTGCGACCAGGACGCCCTTGGTCGTGCCGGTGGGAATGGGCAGGACGATGGATGAAACCAGGTGGCGACTGAGCTTGTCGAAAACCACGAGCTGGCCACGCCGCGGGGTGATCGTAAAATCGTCGTGGCCGAGCTGGCGATCGATCACGTCGCTGCCGAGTCCGGCCGCGTTTACCAGCCAGCGGGCTCGGAACTCGCCCCGGGTTGTCGCTATGGTGTGCAAGCCGTCCCGGGCGAGGCCGCGAAGCTCTGTGTTCAAACGCAGGGCCACTCCAGAGCTCATCGCCTCCTCAGCAAAGGCGAGCGTTGTCGTCCACGGGCAGATGATGGATTCGTCCGGCACGCGCAGAGCGCCGCGCGCGCCCAACGCAAGATGCGGCTCACGCCGATACAGCTCGGCGGGGGTGATCAACTCTGCCCGGTCGTAGCCGTTGCCGCGCGCCTTGGCCAGCAGGCCGGCCAGTTGAGCCTCCTGCTCCCCGGTCCACGCAACGACGAGCGCCCCTATGCGCTCGACGGGAATGCCCGTCTGGGATGCGTACGCACTCAGCAGCTCATGGCCGCGGCGTACCAGCCGGGACTCAAGGCTGCCATGAGGCGCGTCGAAGCCCGAATGGAGGATCCCTGTGTTGGCTTTGCTCGTGACGTCCCCCACATCGGCGCGCGCTTCGATCAGCAGGCATGTTCGGTGCGACCTACCAACTCGCCGGGCGATGGCGCAGCCAACGACCCCGGCGCCGATGATGGCGACGTCGTACGTGTCTGGGGATCCCGTCACGGTGCTGCGCCGGCGGCCTCGGCGGCACGCATGATCGCGGCCTCGGCGCGTTCCAACTGCGCGGCAGCCTGGTCTGCAGCGATCATCGGCTCGTACCGCAGTCCACCGCAGCGGCTGGTCGACGTGTCGTCACCGCTGCCGCGCCGGGCGAGTTCGGCAATACCCAAGGCGGTCGCATGTGGGGTGTCGAAGACCTCGACCGGTATCTGTAGCAGATCGGCCTGGATCTGCATCAGCAGCCTCGATCGGGTCAGCCCACCGTCCACCTGCAGCGATTCCAGTGGTGTCCCGAGATCGACCGCCGCCGCCCTGGTCAGCTGTGTGATCTGCGCGGCGATGCCTTCGAGGGCGGCTCGGACCAGTTGGGCGCCGGTCGTTGCTAGTGACAATCCCTCGATGGCGCCTCGTGCGGACGGGAGCCAGTGCGGCGCACCCAGCCCGGCCAGGGCCGGAGTGCAGGTCACTCCGCCCGAGTCCGGCACACTGCCACCGAGCCGGTCGATGTCCTCCGCGTCGTTCACCAGGCCGACGTCGACCAACCACTGGAACATCGAGCCCACCGTGTACACCTGGCCGTCGAGGCAGTAGGCGATTTCTCCTCGGTCGTCCCAGGCCACAGAGGACGTCAGGCCGTGCCGCGATCGTCGCGGGCGGGGGCCCGCGTTAGCGAGCACGAATGCCCCGGTGCCATAGGTGCACTTGGTGGCGCCGGGTCGACGGCATCCCTGGCCGAACAACGCCGCCTGCTGATCGACGGCGAGGCCCGTGACAGGCACGGAGCCGCCGCCGAACGCCGTTGTCGTTCCAGCGGTCGCCGTGCACGCCAGCACCTCGGGCCGCTCATCGGCCGGCTCCCGGAAGATCGCACAGGCCTCGGGCGACCACTGGCGCCGGTCCAGGTTCAGCAGCAGCGTCCGCGAGGCGGTCGTGACATCGGTGACGTATGCGCCCGTGAGGCGGTTCAGCAGCCAGGTATCGGTCGTCGTGACCACGCCGGCCCGCGTCATGTTCTCGCGCAGCCACAGCATCTTGGGTCCGGCGAAGTACGGGTCCAGCCGCAGTCCGGTCACCGCAACCAGGCGTTCCTCGTGTGCAGCCAGGCTCAGGCAGATGTCAGCGGACCGGCGGTCTTGCCACGACAGAGCGGTGCTCAGCGGTTCACCGGTGGCCGGCTCCCACGCCAACACGGTCTCGCCCTGGTTGGCCAGCCCGATGGCGCCGATCGTCGTCCTGGCTTGTTCGATGGCCCGCCGGCCGGCGTGAACCACCGAGGCGAGCAGCTCGGCGGGGTCCTGTTCCATGCCGCCATCCGGGGTGCCTTGCGGGTGAACCGGAGCCTCTGCGGCGCCGAGAACAGAGCCGTCGCCCGATACGACCAGCGCCTTGGTCGATGATGTTCCCTGGTCGATTGCCAGCACGTTCACGTTCTCACCCGGACACCGCTGAAGTGATGAGCCGCATCAGGAGCGGAGATCGATCCGGCTGCCGGACACGACATCGAACAAGTGCAGGCAATTCATCCGCGGGCACAGCCAGACGTCCTGGCCGACGGCGGGCAGCGCCATGGAATCTCCGCTGACGATTAGTGGTAGCCCCCCGCCGGCCGGACGCGCGCTGTCGAGCAGGCTGACGTGGACGAACGCCATCGAGCCCTGGTCCTCGGTCAACCGAACCCGCGCCGGCACGCAGGGAGCCGCTGGCGGGTAGCTGGAGATGTCGATGTGCTCCGGTCGCAGCCCCATCACCACGGAGGTTCGGTCGGCGAGTGCAGTCGACACGCGCCCCTCGAGCGGGAGTGCCGCGCCGGCAAGGTTCAGGCCTTCCGGCGACAGCGTGGCCGGCAGGAGATTCATCGCCGGAGAGCCGAGGAAACCGGCGACGAACGTGTTCCTGGGTCGATCGTAGAGATCCCGGGGAGTGCCGTATTGCTGAAGCTGGCCGTCCTTGAGCACTGCCAGTCGGTGTCCCAACGTCATCGCCTCGACCTGGTCGTGCGTCACATAGATCGTCGTGATACCCAGCCGGGCCTGCAGCTCCGCCAAGCTGGCCCGAGTCTGGGTCCGAAGCTGCGCGTCCAGATTGGACAGTGGTTCGTCCATGAGGAACGCATGCGGCTCGCGGATGATCGCGCGCCCCATCGCGACCCGCTGGCGTTGCCCGCCAGACAGCTGACGCGGGCGCCGAGTCAGGTAATCGGCGAGCCCGAGGACTTCTGCCACTTCCTTGACCTTGGCCAGGCGCCCGGCGCGCGGGACGCCACGCATGCGCAGCGGGAAGCCGATGTTGTTGGCGACATTCATGTGCGGGTACAGCGCATAGCTCTGGAACACCATGGCCAGGTCCCGGTCCTTGGGCGCCCGGCCGGTGACGATCTCGTCACCGACGAGCACCTCCCCTGAGTCGATCGGCTCCAGCCCGGCGAGCATGCGCAGCGCGGTCGACTTGCCCGACCCCGACGGACCGACAAGAGTCACCAGCTCCCCGTCGTCGATCTCGAGGTCGAGCCGATCCACCGCTGGGGCGCTGCCCCCGGGGTAAGTTCGGCTCGCCTGCCGGAACGTCACGGTCGCCACGTCGCCGCCACCGCACCGTTCACGCTGCTCACCCGGGCGAGGTTGGCGCCCAGGACCAGCTTGCGGTCATGACCAGTTGGGAACATCGCCATCCCAATCGCGCCAGCTCGAGCCCCGACCGTCGAGCCGTGCGGTGAGCTCGTGCAGCCGGTTCCGGCCGACGTCGCGCAGGTGGGCCAGTCGCTCGGCGGGGAGCAGCGGGACGGCGTCTTGCCAGACCGCCCGACCGGCGACGAACCCGGACGCGCCACCGGCCAGGGCGCGATCAAGGTCCTGGCAGAACGTGTCGAACCCCGATCCGCCCGACAACACCGCCCACGGGCGCCGGGCCGCTTCGGTTACCGCCGCTGCCGCCGACTCGCCGCCCGGGTAGGGCAGCTTCAGCATCGCCACCCCGGTTTCGGCGACGGCGGCCGCTGCGTCGCGGATCAGCGCTGGCGCGCGGCGGGCGAAGGCTGCCTCGTCCTCGTCCGGCTCCTTCAGTACCAGCGCTTCCACGACCAGGAGCAACTCAGCCGAACGACAGTCAGCTAGTGCCTTCCGGACCACCTCGAGCACGGCAGCGGCCGGCTCGGGGCGGTCGACGCGCAGGCACACCAGGAGCTTGGCGAGTGTGCCGCCCATTGCGCGCACTCCGGCTGCGCCGAGGCCGGCAATGAGCTGCGGCACTCGGCCGGCCTGATCACTACGGTCCGCGCTGCGTTCGAGCGCAACCAGCAGCGCTCGGTCCGCCGGCACGATCGCGTCGTCGACGAGGCTTGGCAGTGCAATCTCGGGATCCAACAGCACGCCGGTCGCCGAAGGGGCCAGGGTGCTGACAATGTCGCTCTTGACCCTAAGGACCTCGGCCCGGTCGTTGGGTCGGCCGGCGGCGGCCAGCATCCGGACCAGGCTGGCCCGCTGGTCGGCGGCCAGGACGGCGATCCGCCCCTGGGCCGTGCTGACCTGACCGAAGGCGCGACGCTCGGCGGTGCTGAAACCGCTCGTCACGGGTGATCTCCGGCCAGGACGACCGAGCGGGTCAAGTGGCGGGGCAGGTCGGGGTCGAGTCCGGCGGTTTGGGCGGCGGCCATCGCCCAGCGCTGCACGCGGACCAACTCGGCCAGCGGGTCGAGGCGCCCCCGCTCGACGGTAGCGCCGGTCTCTGCGATGTCTGCCACCAGATCCGGGCCGAGTGCGGTGAGACCCCACACCAGCGTCTGTGGTCCGGCGATGCTGATCGGCCCGTGGCGGTACTCGAGCGCCGGATAGGACTCACTGTGCGCGCCCGCCGACTCCCGGCACTTCAGCGCCGCCTCGGCGGCCAAACCAACGGCCCAGCCCTGGGCGAGGAACACCACATGGGCTGCTCGCCCCGGCGGCGTGAGCACCGGCGGGAGCTCGGCCGCGAGGGCTCGTCGCCCGTCGGCGATGACCGGCTCCAGACCGGTCCCGAGTCGCCGGCGTAGCAGGGCGAGAGTGCTCGTCGCGAAACGCGTTTGCACCACGGAATGCTCGTCGGCGAAGTCGAGCACCACCGGCTCCGGCACGGCGTGCGCGATGGGCGAGGACGCAACTGCGGTGATGGCCTGCGCGCCCACGGTGGCCGGCAGCCCGGCCAGCACCGAACGGACCTCGCTGGTGGTGCCGGACCGGGAGATGGCCAGCACGACGGCGTACCCCCGATCGGCCACGGTCGCCGGGCTCACCTCACTTGCGGGCAGCGCATCGGTGCGACCTTCACCGGCGATCTCCCGCAACGCCGCGTACGCCTGCGCCATGTACAACGATGTGCCACAACCGATCACGAGGGTGGCCTGGCCGGGCGCCGGCAATCCTGTGGACGCGCGGGCAGCACGACGGGCGGCCTGCGCCCAGCAGTCCGGCTGGCTGGTGATCTCTGCCCGGGTGTGTTGACCTGCGGTCATCGCTGCCCCGTCGCGCCGATCGGGGTCCGGAGCGCATTGGCCTCCGCGAGCGTCGGCTGGGCCGCTATGCCGCCGAGCGCCCGCACCGAAGCGCTCCCACAGGCGACGCCGAGGGCTACCGCTTCGGTGATGGTCCAGCCTGCCCCCAAGCCGTAGATCACCCCGGCGGCGAGGCTGTCGCCGGCACCGGTGGAATCGATCGCAGTCACCTCCGGTGCGGTGATCCGCGTGAGCTCGCCACCGTGGGCGAGGAGAGCTCCGCACTGGCCATCCTTGACGACGACCGTGTCGCAGCGTTCTCCGAGAAACTGGGCCGCCTTGCCGGTCTTGGCGCCGCCGGTGAGGGCGCCGGCCTCGACCGCATTGACCAGCAGCAGGTCGACGGCGGCGAG
Organism: Actinomycetota bacterium; assembly: GCA_030947395.1. GTDB lineage: Bacteria > Actinomycetota > Actinomycetes > Mycobacteriales > Jatrophihabitantaceae > JALZBL01. Next base: position 8,481 of record JALZBL010000031.1, read on the forward strand.
CAGCTCGTCATGGATGTCCCATTGCCCGCTCGGGTCATAGTTGGGGTCGAGCGAGATCCGCAGCCCGGCCCGGCGGGCCCGGCGGCACACCTCGAGAAGTTCGGGCCGCAGGCCGCCGACCAGGAAAACGCTGCAGAGGTGCAGGTGCCCGTGCTCGGCCAGCAGCGCGTCGCTGACGTCGCCGCCGGTCAGCTGGCCGATCGCGCCGGCCGACGTGAGGATCGCGCGGCCGGCACCGGCGTCGGGCACCAACAGCACGGTGGCCCCGGTGGCTGCCGGTGCGGTGCGCAGGGCAGACGTGCGCACGCCTCGGGCCGTCAACTGCTCGGTGCACCAGCGGCCCCATGCGTCCTCGCCCACTGCCGCGACGAGCGTGGTGTCGAGGCCGAGCCGGGCGGTACCGCAGGCGACGATCCCGGCCGAACCGCCGAGAGTGACGTCGATGCCCTCGACCAGCTGCTCCACCTGATCGAAGCGAGGTGGTTCGTGCGTCCGGACGACGATGTCGGGATTGACGTCGCCGACGACCAGTACCCTGGACCGAGCTGTCCTGCTCACCACGGCCCCAATGTGCGGACCGAGTCGCTGTCGGCTGTGAGAACGGCACGGAAGCGGTAGCGATCGCCGCGATAGGTGATCGCGCCCAGCTCGATCGGCTGACCAGAGCGGTCGTAGGTGGTCTGGGTCGCGGCCAGCAGAGGAGCCCCAGGGGCGACACCGAGCAGCGCGGCCTGATCGGCGGTCGCCGCCTGGGCAGTCACGCAGTACTCGGCCCGCGCTGGCGGGGCGCCTGCTGCGGCCAGAGTTGCGTACAGGGAGCAGGCCGCGAAGTCCACCTCGGCCAAGCGGGGCGCGATCGCCAGCGGCAGGCGGCTGTGATCCAGGGCCGTGGCCAGCCCGTCGACCATGCGCAGCCGGTAGAGCGACAACAGGGGGGAGCCGGGCGCCAGCCGCAGCGCCTCTGCCTCGTCGAGCGTGCTGTCCCGGATCTGACGGTCCAGCACTCGGCTGCTGGCCACCAATCCGGCACCGCGCACCATCTCGGTGAAGCTGGCCAGTGTGCCCGGCGGCTCGGCCAGGGTGGCCGCTCGGACGAACCACCCGCGACCGGGCGAGGGGGCCACGAGTCCGGCTGACACGAGGCGGCCGAGGGCCTGCCGCACGGTCACCCGGCTCACCCCGAACCGCTCGCGCATTTCCCGCTCTGAGGGCAGGCGGCCCCCGGCGGAGAGCCGGCCGGACTGAATGTCAGCGCATAGGCAGTCGGCGACCTGGACGTAGAGCGGGCCCTCCTGCGCGATCGAGACGCCAGAGGAGGCTGCCTGTGACATGGACAGGACAGTAGACCGAGACGGCGCCGCTTGTCACAGACATGTACGCAACCTTGCGCTAGTGGTCCATACCGCGTAGGAAGTGCAGACAAAGCCAAGGGGGAAGCGTCGCCGTGACCGCTCTACTCGGAGAGGACCGGTTCCTCCTGGCCGGAGAGTTCCACTACTTCCGAGTGCCGGCGGCGCATTGGCGGCAGCGGCTTGACAAGGTGGCCGAGGCAGGACTGTCCGCGGTCAGTATCTATGTACCGTGGAATTGGCACCAGCCACGACCGGACACGCTCGACCTAA
>JALZBL010000032.1 GCA_030947395.1 Actinomycetota bacterium
CTTCATCTTCATCGCCTCCAGCACCACGACCAGGTCGCCGGCGGCCACGACGTCGCCGTCGGCCACGGCGATCTTGACCAACGTGCCCTGCATCGGGGCGGTCAGCGCGTCGCCGGACGCTGCGGCGCTCGACTTCCGTCCGGTCGAGCGCTTGGGCGCGGCCTTGCGGGCGGGCGCCTCGGCCGCCCCGCCGCGGAATCCGGCCGGCAGCGAGACCTCAAGCCGCTTGCCTCCCACCTCGACGACCATCGTCTCCCGCGGCTCCGGCTCGGAGCCGGCATCGACCGAGCCGGCGAACGGTGGGATCTGGTTGTCGAACTCGGTCTCGATCCACCGGGTGAACACGCGAAACGGTTCGTCGGTGAACGCCGGGTCGCGGACCACCGCGCGATGGAACGGCAGGGCGGTGGCCATCCCGTCGACGGTGAATTCGGCCAACGCCCGGCGGGCCCGCTCGAGGGCCTCGGTGCGGGACTCGCCGGTAACGATCAACTTGGCCAGCAACGAGTCGAACGCCCCGCCGATCACGGTGTCCGCACCGATGCCCGAGTCCACCCGGACCCCGGGACCGGCGGGTTCGATATAGCGGGTGACTGTTCCCGGGGCGGGCAGGAAGTTGCGGCCGGGGTCCTCGCCATTGATCCGGAACTCGATCGAGTGCCCCCGCGGCTGCGGGTCTTCGGCGAACCGCAGCACCTCGCCCTCGGCGATGCGGAACTGCTCGCGGACGAGGTCGATGCCCGACGTCTCCTCGGTCACCGGGTGCTCGACCTGCAGCCGGGTGTTGACCTCGAGGAAGCTGATCGCGCCGTCGAGGCCGACGAGGTACTCCACCGTGCCGGCGCCGGCGTAACCGGACTCACGGCAGATCGCCTTGGCGCTGTCGTGGATGGTCGAGCGCTGGTCGTCGCTCAGGAACGGCGCGGGCGCCTCCTCCACCAGCTTCTGGTTGCGGCGCTGCAGCGAGCAGTCCCGGGTTCCGACGAGGACGACGTTGCCGTGGGTGTCGGCCAGGACCTGGGCCTCAACGTGGCGGGAGCGGTCGAGATAGCGCTCGACGAAGCATTCACCTCGCCCGAAGGCGGCGACGGCCTCACGGACCGCGCTGTCGTAGAGGTGCGGGATCTCCTCCATCGTCCGGGCGATCTTGAGCCCGCGCCCGCCGCCGCCGAACGCCGCCTTGATCGCCACCGGCAGCCCGTGCTCGATGGCGAAGGCGACCACCTCGTCGGCTCCGCTGACCGGGTCCTTCGTGCCGGGCACTAACGGGGCGCCCGCCTTCAGGGCGAGATGACGAGCGGTGACCTTGTCGCCGAGGTCGCGGATGGCCTGCGGCGAGGGGCCGATCCAGGTCAACCCGGCGTCGAGCACGGCCTGGGCGAAGGCGGCGTTCTCGGCCAGGAACCCGTAGCCGGGATGAACGGCGTCGGCATCGGCCTTGGCCGCGGCGTCGATCACCTTGTCGATGACGAGGTAGGAGTCGCCGGGGGTGGTGCCGCCGAGGGCGAACGCCTCATCGGCCATCCGCACGTGCAGCGCGTCGCGATCGGGCTCGGCGTAGACCGCCACCGAGGTGTACCCGGCGTCGCGGCAGGCCCGGATGACGCGCAACGCGATCTCGCCACGGTTGGCGATCAGGACCTTCTGCACGGCCGAGCCTCCTCCTCTGGAAACCATCCCCGCGCCACCCTCGCCCCGCGAGCCAGTCCGCAGGTTACCGCCCGGGGCGATTAGCCGGCCCGGTCCGCCAGGTCGGCCAGCCGGGTTCGGCACTCGGCGGCCACGTCGTTCACTTCGCCGAGCGTGCGGCGCAGATCGCGCTGGCGTTCGCGCAGGTCGGCGGCGATGTCCTCCAGTCGGGCAAGGAGCCGCTGCAGCTGGCGCCGCTCGCCGGAGCGCGCGCCGTCGTACATGTCGACGATCTCGGCGATCTCGGTCAGCGACATCCCGAATCGCTTGCCGCGCAGGATCAGGCGCAGCCGGGTGCGATCCCGGGCGCTGTAGATCCGAGCGGTGCCGTCGCGTCGCGGTCGGATCAGCCCTTCGGCCTCGTAGAACCGCAGGGTGCGCGTGCTCACCGCCAGTTCGTCGGCCAGTTCGCGCACGGTCCACGTTCGCTCGCCGAGGCCTTCCGCCGTGGGCGCCATGACGCTATCGTTGCTTGACGTTGACGTAAACGTCAAGCGGTCCTCGGCCGGATGGCCGACGGACGAATGCGGAGGAGCCGACGATGACCTTCGAGCTGTCGCCCGACCATGAGACGTTCCGCAAGGTCGTGCGCGACTTCGCCGAGCACGAGATCGCGCCTTACGTCGCGGCGTGGGATCGCGCGCACCACTTCCCGGTCGAACTCGTGCCGGCCATGGGCGAGTTGGGCCTGTTCGGGCTCGTGGTCGACGAGGAGTACGGCGGCTCGGGCGCCGACTTCACCACCCTGTGCGTGGCGATCGAGGAGCTGGGCCGGGTGGACCAGTCCATCGGGATCACTCTCTCGGCCGGCGTCGGGCTGGGCATCAACCCGATCCTGACGTTCGGCACCGAGGAGCAGAAGCAGCAGTGGCTGCCCGACCTGGTGGCCGGACGGACCCTGGCCGCGTTCGGGCTCACCGAGCCGGGCGGGGGGTCGGACGCCGGGGCCACCCGCACGCGGGCCGAGCTGCGCGAAGGGGAATGGGTGGTTGACGGCGCCAAGGCCTTCATCACCAACTCCGGCACGCCGATCACGTCCGTGGTCACGGTCACTGCGCAGACCGGGCCGGAGGAGATCTCGGCCATCCTGGTCCCGAGCGGCACCCTGGGGTTTACCGTCGAGCCCGCCTACGACAAGCTCGGCTGGCACATCTCCGACACCCACGGGCTGGTCTTCGACGGCGTCCGGGTGCCCGAGGGCAACCTGCTCGGCGAACGCGGCCGCGGGCTCAAGCAGTTCTTGGCCATCCTCGACGACGGGCGCATCGCGATATCGGCCCTTGCCGTCGGGCTGGCCCAGGCCTGCCTGGAGGAGTGCGTGCGCTACGCCAACGACCGCACGTCCTTCGGCGCGCCGATCGGGTCCCGGCAGGGGCTGGCCTTCCAGATCAGTGACCTCGCCGTGGCGCTGGAGGCGGCGCGCCTGCTCACCTACAAGGCGGCCGGACTCAAGGACGCCGGGCGCCCCCGCGGCGTGGTCAAGCAGGCGGCCGCGATGGCCAAGCTCTACTCCTCCGAGGCGGCCATGGCGGCCACGCGCACCGCCACGCAGGTCTTCGGCGGTTACGGCTTCATGGAGGAGTACCCGGTGGCCCGCTTCTACCGCGACGCGAAGATCCTCGAGATCGGGGAAGGCACCTCGGAGGTCCAGCGCCTGGTGATCGCCCGTGGCCTCGGCCTGCCGGTCGCCTGACGTGACCTCGCCGGCCCGTCGCTCGCCCGGTTTTGGCGGCAAGCTCTCATCGGTTGAGTCCCGGCGCCAAGAATGCGCGGGATCATGAGCGGCGCCAAGCAGTTCCTCGATGCGCGCGCGGGCACGCTGACGCCCGGGGAACGGGGCGCGGCCAAGCTGGCGGCCCAGGGCAAGCTCTACGTGCGCGAGCGCATCGCCGTGCTGCTGGACGCGGCGACGTTCGTCGAGGACGGGCAGCTGGCCAACGCGCTGGCCCCGGGGCTGCCGGCCGACGGCGTGGTGACCGGGCAGGGACTCGTCGACGGAAGGCCGGCCCTGATCGTGGCCAATGACCCCACCGTCAAGGCCGGCTCCTGGGGCGCCCGCACGGTGGAGAAGATCGTGCGGATCACCGAGCGGGCCCTGCGCGAGGAACTCCCGATCTTCTGGCTGATCGACTCGGCCGGCGCACGCATCACCGACCAGGTCGCGCTGTTCCCCGGTCGCCGCGGGGCCGGGCGCATCTTCCACAACCAGGTGGCCCTCTCGGGCAAGGTGCCGCAGATCTGCTGCCTGTTCGGCCCGTCGGCGGCCGGCGGGGCCTATATCCCGGCATTCTGCGACATCGTGATCATGGTCGAGGGGAACGCCTCGATGTACCTCGGCTCGCCGCGGATGGCCGAGATGGTGGTGGGGGAGCACGTCACGCTCGAGGAGATGGGCGGCGCGCGGATGCACGCCACCGTCTCCGGATGTGGGGACAACCTGGCCGTCGACGACGCCGACGCCATCGAGCAGGCTCGCCTTTACTTCTCCTACCTGCCCACCTGCTGGCGCGAGCCGCCGCCGGACGCGCGGTCCGAACCACCGTCGTCGCCGCTGACCGATACCGCGATCCCGGAGCAGGAATCGGTGCCCTTCGACGTGCACGAGCTGATCGACGGCCTGGTCGACGCCGACTCCTTCTTCGAAATCAAGCCGCTCTACGCCGCCGAGCTGGTGGTCGGGCTGGCCCGGCTGGACGGCCGGCCGGTCGGCGTCGTGGCCAACAACAGCGCGGTGCGCGGCGGGGTGCTGTTCGGTGACTCCGCCGACAAGGCGGCCCGGTTCATCTGGCTGTGCGACGCGTTCAATGTGCCCCTGGTCTACCTGGCCGACGTCCCCGGATTCATGATCGGCAGCGAGGTGGAGCGGCAAGGCATCATCCGCCACGGGGCCAAAATGATCACCGCCGTGTCCGAGGCGACGGTGCCGCAGGTGTCGGTGATCGTGCGCAAGGCGTACGGGGCGGGTCTCTACGCCATGGACGGGCCCGGTTTCGAGCCGGACGCCTGCCTGGCCCTCACCACGGCCAAGATCGCGGTTATGGGCCCGCAGGCCGCGGTCAACGCGGTCTACGCGGCCAAGATCGCCGAGATCGCCGACCCGGGCGAGCGGGCGGACTTCGTGGCCCGGATGCGTACCGAGTACGAGCAGGACGTCGACCTGATGCGGCTGGCCGCCGAGCTGGTGATCGACGCGGTGCTCACGCCGACCCAACTGCGGGCCGAGTTGATCGAACGGCTGGCCGTCCTCGTCGGCAAATCGCGAGCCGTCGCCGCGAAGCGCCACGGGGTGCCGCCGGTATGAGGGGCGCACCGTCGGCCGAGGAGATCGCCGCCGTCCTGGCCGCGCTCACCGGAATGGGAGCCGGTCGTGGCCTCGAACCGGACCGCTACGAGATCTGGCGACGGGCGCGGTTGGCCGCGGTGACGCACGAACTCATCACCGACGGTCCTCGACCGGCACGATCGCCCACATTACGAGGTAGGCGAGTACCTGAGGACCCGGCAAGATGATCGACAGCACGGCGAGGATGCGAACGGTGCGCCGGGAGACCCCGAAGTAGTCGGCCAGGCCGGAGCACACGCCCCCGATGATCTTTCCCTCACGCGCCCGACGGAGTCGACGCGGACCACGGGCCAGTGCCGCGCCGGACCCGGGCGGTGGCGCCACTGCACCGAATGCCGGCGTCGAGGTTGGCGCGGTGGGGGCAGTTGGTGTCGGCGGGGTAGGCGTCGGTGCGGGCGCCGGTGCGGGCGCCGGTGTGGGCGCCGGTGTGGCCGACGGCAGTGACTCGGCGGACGGGGTCGGTTCGGTCATGCCGGCCAATCTAGGCAGCCGCCGCTCGCCGCGCGTCGGGGTCCACCCTGGAATCGGCCACGAAACCGGAACCGGCTGGGTCAGGGTCGGACCGGTCAGGGCGGGTCGGGCGTCGCGCGGACGAAGTCGGCGACTGCGTCGGCGAACCGCCGCGCGCTGTGGTGATGCGGCTGGTGGGTGGCGCCCGGGAACACTTCCAACCGGCTGTTGACCAGGTGGGCGTGCGTGGCGTAGGCGTGGGCCACCGGCACCACCGGGTCGCGCTCGGACCACACAATGAGGGTGGGCAGGTCGAGGTCGACGTAGTCCAGTTCGAGCATCGACCCACGCTGGCCGCTGAGCTGGATCGCGCTGCCCAGGGTGGCGAAGAAGGCCGCTCGTCCGGACGGATCGGCCAGGCCCCGGCCGGCTCGGCCGAGGTTGGCCACGACGTCGGGGCTCAGGCCCAGCGAGCGGTGCAGGCGCGGCGCGCGGTAGACGGTGGCGGTCTGCCGGTTCACCAGGACCCGCAATACCGTGCGCGCCCCGGGCAGGGTCGCCGCGCGCAGGATCGGGTGCACCTGCCGGCCGAGGCCGCCGGCCGCGACCAGCACCAACCGCTCGGTCCGGGCGCGGTAGGCGTGCGCCATCTGCATCGCCACCGCGCCGCCGTAGGAATGGCCGACGACCGTCGCACGGGCGATGCCGAGCGCGTCCAGCAGCGCCCGACCGGCCCGGGCGAACGATTCCAGTGCGTAACCAGCCGCCGGCTTGGCCGAATGTCCGTGACCGAGCAGGTCGGGGGCGACCACGCGCAATCCCCGGTCGGTCAACTCGGCGATGGCGCGGTCCCACGTGGTGCTGTCGGACACCAGGCCGTGCAGCAGCAGCACCGCCGGTGCGCCGACCGGACCGGCTTGCCGGTAGGACAGCGCGTGTCCCTCGAAGTCGAGCTTCGCGCGAGCGCTCATCGGATTGCGCCGGCCGTCGCTCGCTGCGCTCGGACGGCGCGGGGCCATCCGATCGCACCGGCCGGTGCGTTGAATCCATTGTTCTTCGCGCGAGCGCTCATCGCGGGCTCATCGCGGGTAGCCGAGGTCGGCCAGGCCGAAGCCCAGGTCGCCGAGCATCCGCCGCAGCAGCGGCAACGACAGCCCGACGACGTTGTGGTAATCGCCCTCGATCCGATCGACGAACCAGCCGCCGAGCCCGTCGACGGTGAACGCCCCGGCCACGTCGAGCGGCTCACCCGTGCCCACGTAGGCCGAGATCTCGGAGTCGCTCGGTTCGGCGAAGTGGACCGTCGTCGAGGCCGCCTGGACGACCTGGCCCACGACCTCCCGATCGACCACCCGCAGCAGCGCGTGGCCGGTGACCAGCACGCCCGAGCGCCCGCGCAGCGCCCGCCAGCGCGCGATCGCCGCGTCGGCCGTCCCCGGCTTGCCCAGTGCTGCACCGTCGAGTTCGAGCAGGGAGTCACAACCCAGCACGAGCCCTTCACCGTCGAACGCCCGGGCCACGGCCTGGGCCTTCGCCTCGGCCAGCGCCAGAACGAGCCGCTCGGCCGAACTGGCGTGGACCGATTCCTCCTCGACCCCACTGACCATCACCTCGGGTTCGACGCCGGCGCGTTGCAGCGTGCGTCGCCGAGCGGGGGAGGCGGAGGCCAGCACGAATCGCACCGGAGTCGGGGTTCGGGTCACAGAGGTCACGGGGTCACGGGGTCACGGGGTCACGGGGCACGGGAGTCATCGGGTCACGGGGTCGCGGGGGTCACGGGGGTCACGGGGGTCATCGGCGTCACGGTCACCGGGGTGGCGGCTAGAGGCCCAGCGACCGGCCGATGACCTGTTTCATGATCTCGGTGCTGCCGCCGTAGATGCGCGTCACGCGGGCGTCGACGAACGCCCGGGCGATCGGGTACTCCATCATGTAGCCGTAGCCCCCGAACAGCTGCAGGCACCGATCGACGGTGCGCCCCTGCAGTTCGGTGCACCACCACTTGGCCTTGGCCGCGTCCTCGGCGCTGAGCTCGTCGGCGTTGAGCAGGTTCACGCAGCGGTCGACGAAGGTCTGGGTCACGTCGATCTCGGTGGCCACCTCGGCCAGCGTGAACTGGGAGTTCTGGAACGAGCCGATCGTCTTGCCGAAGGCGGTGCGTTCCTTGACGTAGACCAGGGCGTGGTCGAAGGCCGCGCGGGTCTCGGCGATGGCGCCGACCGCGATCGACATCCGCTCCTGGGGCAGCTTCTTCACCAGCTGCAGGAAACCCTGATTCTCGACACCGAGCAGGTTGGCCGCCGGCACGCGAACGTCGGTGAAGCTCAGCTCGGCGGTGTCCTGGGAGTGCATGCCGACCTTGTCCAGGTTGCGGCCCCGTTCGAAGCCCGGCAGGCCGCGCTCCAGGACGAGCAGGGACAGGCCGCGATGGGCGTGCTCGCCGGTACGTACGGCGGTGATCACCAGGTCCGCGTTGATCCCGTTGGTGATGAACGTCTTGGACCCGTTGACGACGTACGTGTCCCCGTCGCGGCGGGCCGAGGTGCGGATGCCGGAGAGATCCGAACCGGCGCCCGGCTCGGTCATCGCGACGGCCGTGATCAAGTCACCGGAGACGATGCCCGGCAACCAGCGCCGCTTCTGCTCCTCGGTGGCGTAGCCCAGGAAGTACGGCAGGCAGGTGTCGTTGTGCAGCGAGATTCCGAGGCCGGCACCGGTGACGCCGGCCGCGGCGATCTGTTCGTCCAGGATCTGGTTGAACCGGAAGTCGGCGACCCCGCCGCCGCCGTACTCCTCGGGCACCGCCATGCCGAGGAACCCCTGCGTGCCCGCCGCGGCGAACAGCTCGCGCGGACTCGCGCCGGCGCGCTCCCACTCCAAGAAGTGCGGCTCGATCTCCTTGGCGATGAACGTGCGCACGGCATCGCCGAACGCCAGGTGGTCCTCGTCGTAGTGGTCGCGTCGCATGGCTGCAAGGGTAAGTCAGGCCAGCCGCGGTGGCCCGGATGACGAGATGCACACCAGCCCGCCAGGCCGACGGGCTCCTCGATTTTCGTTCCCCTTGCCCCGCGCTCGCTTCGGTCACATGCTGAGCGCCATGATCAGGACAGCGCTTCGGACCGGGCTCGCCGTCAGCCTGCTCACGGCAACTCTAGTCGCCGCCGGGTCGGTCCCGACGGGCCGGACGGCGGCAGCGGCCACCGTCACTGCCCGCGGGTCCCTGCCGGCGACCGCGGCGCGCTCCTCGCGGGTAGTGGTAGTGATCCGTGCGCTCACCGCTCGATCGACGACCGCCACCCTTACCGTGTACGTCCGCCGATCGACCCGGACCACCTTCACCCGCGGGTTCGGGCCGGTGCCGGCCCGCATCGGCGCGAGAGGTCTCGGACCCACCCGCGAGGGGCAGTCTCGCACCCCGGCCGGCCTGTTCACCCTGAGTCAGGCCTTCGGCAACCAGGCGAACAACGGGACGTCGTTGCCTTACTTCCGAGCCGGCCGCACCGACTGGTGGGATGAGTTCCCGGCCAGTGCCACCTACAACCGGCACGTCAAGCGGTCGAGGAGTCCGGGGGGCGCCTCGGAGAACCTGCTGGCCGCCGGCCCCGCGTACGCCCACGCCGTGGTGATCGACTACAACCGGTGGCCGGTGGTGCGCGGCGGTGGCTCCGGCTTCTTCCTCCACGTCAGTACGGGTGGACCGACGGCGGGCTGCGTCGCGGTTTCGGCGTCCTCGTTGACGACGGTCATGCGGCGGTTGGCGCCGGCACTGCGGCCGCTGATCTCCATCGGCGTCGGGGCTGCGGCACCGGCACCGGTCAGCGCCGCAAACGCCGCCGTCGTACGGGCCCGGCGGCACAACCCGGTCGGCTACCTCGACTCGGCGACGCGCGGCCACGACGCCGCCGGCCGGCCCAACGTGCACCTGCTCGGCTGGGCATTCGACCCGGACGGCCCGTCGACCCGGTTGACGCTGTCCGTGCGGGTGGCGGGTGCGCCGACCACCTACCGGCACACCGGAGTGCGGCGTGACGATGTCGCGCGTCGGCGCGGTGCCGGTCCACGGCAGGGCTTCAGTTTCCACCGTCGGCTTCGGCCCGGGCGGCACACCGTGTGCGTCTACGCGGCCAACGTCGGCGCCGGTACCGGCGCCCGCCGGATCGGCTGCGCCACGGTCACCGTCCGCTGACGACCGGGGCGGCTGGCTGGCGTCGCTGTGGGGACTGCTGGGCGGCTGGCTGGACTTGCCGCGGTTAGTGCTGGGCGGCTTGCTAGCGTCGCCGGGTGACCTCCACCGGGCCGAGGGCTGACGTCGGGATCATCGGCGGATCCGGCTTCTACTCCCTGCTCGAGGAGGCCGAGACGGTTGCGGTCAGCACGCCGTACGGCCCGCCAAGTGACGATGTCGCCGTGGGCGCGCTGGCCGGGCGAGCGGTGGCCTTCCTCCCCCGCCACGGCGCCGGCCACCGGTTCCCGCCGCATCTCGTGCCGTACCGCGCGAACCTGTGGGCCCTGCGCGCCCTGGGCGTGCGGCAGGTGGTGTCGCTCTCCGCGGTGGGCTCTCTGCGGGCCGATCAGGGGGCCGGCACCATGG
>JALZBL010000033.1 GCA_030947395.1 Actinomycetota bacterium
CGGCGAACTCGACGACGGGATGCGCGACGACCTCGAAGAGGCGGCCGACGTATGCCCGATGCAGGCCATCTCGGTGCAGTGAGCGCTCGCGCGAATGCACTCGAGGGAATGACACTCGAGGGAATGGGCACTCGCGCGAATGCGCACTCGAGCGAATGAACGCTCGCGTGAAGGGAGCCTGATTCCATGGCCCAGAGGGTGGTCGTAGTCGGTGCCGGCATGGGTGGCTTGCGCGCGGCCGAGGCGGTGCACAAGGCCGGCTTCGACGGCGAGATCGTGGCGATTGGGCACGAGCCGCATATGCCGTACAACCGCCCGCCGCTTTCGAAGGAAGCGCTGGTCGCCGAGCCCGATCCCGCCGTCTTGCAGTTCCGGGTGCCGCGGCACGCGCAGGACGTGCGGTGGCGGCTGGGGGCGCAGGTCACGGCCAGCGATCTGGCCGGCCACACGATCACGCTGGCCACCGCAGAGATGCTGGAGTGGGACGGGCTGGTGGTGGCCACCGGCTTGCGTCCGCGCCGGCTCCCCACCCCGGGCCCGGACGGTGGCCGCCACGTGATCCGAACCATCGAAGACGGGTTGCGGCTGCGGGCGTCGCTCACCGCGGGCGCCCGGCTCCTCATCGTCGGTGCCGGCTTCATCGGCTGCGAGGTGGCGGCCACTGCCCGCAAGCTGGGCGTGGAGGTCGACGTCGTCGCCCCCGAGGCGGTGCCGATGGAGCGACCACTGCAGCACGAGCTCGGTGCGGCCCTGCAGCGACGCCACGAGGCCCACGGGGTGCGCTTCCACCTCGGCCTCGTGCCGGTGGAGTTCCGCGGTGAGGGCGACCGGGTGCGCTCGGTGCTGCTGTCCGACGGCAGCCAGCTGGAGGCCGACGTGGTCGTCGAGGCGGTCGGCTGCGCAGCCAACGTCGAATGGCTGGAGGGCAACGGGCTCGATCTCGGCGACGGCGTGCTCTGCGACAACCGGTTGCGGGTCGAGGGCCGCACCGACGTCGTGGCCTGCGGTGACGTCGCCAAGTTCCCGAACCCGCTCTTCGACGACGTGCCCCGCCGGATCGAGCACTGGACGATGGTCACCGACACCGCCCGGCGAGCTGGGCACAGTCTGGGGCGCCAGCTCAGTGGTGGACCGGCGGAAGCGGCGCCGTTCGCCCCCGTGCCGTCGTTTTGGAGCGACCAGTACGACCTGCGCATTCAGTCCTTCGGCGCGGTGGGCCTCGGCGCCGACGACGTGCGTGTCCTCGAAGGGGACCCCGACGGCGAGGTGGCCGTCGGCTACCACCGCGACGGCGAGCTAATCGGCGTGGTGCTCCTCGGGCTGGCCGGTCGCATCGGGTCCTACCGCGCGGAGTTTGCGCGCCGGGCTCCGGTCTCCGTCGCCTAAGCGGCGCCCCGGGACGGCACGCCCCACGGGACGGCACGCCGTTTGGCCGATACCTCGATGATCAGCCTCGAATCACAAGAGAGTCTCGGCGCCCCACGGGGGGAGGGCGCCGAGACAAGATCATTGTTACGGAATGAGGACCAATACCGCAAGTCCAAAAAATCTTTGGGTGTCGACGCGACAACAAGATCGTCGTCAGGGTATGGTGAGCCCGTCGAGCACCGGCACCTGCAAGCCGCTCGCCTCATCAACGGGGCCGGCGGACGGCTACGGGGGTGGCTCGGTTCCGGGGGGAATTTCGACACGCTCAGTTCCGGGGGGATCTGAGCCGCGCCGGTCGGGGGACCGTATGGCGCAGCAATGGGGGAAGAGCAGGGCAGGGCCCGCGCGATCACTCGCGCGGGCCCTGCTCATTTCCGAGCGGCTCCTCGCGCACTCCCTGGACCCGGCCCGCCTCGTACCCCGTATGGGACGGCATCCCAGGCGCGAACTAGCCGAACGATCCGGCGACCGAAGTGCCGACGCGGTAGTCACCGGCTGCGCCTCCCGGCCCAGGACTCACGCCGGTCTGCGGAAGGTCGCACTGGTGGCATTTGCGCTTACCGACCCCGCTGGTGCCGGCCCGGTGGTCGAACGGATGGTGACAGCGGTTCGGCCAGTCGCGGCTGCCCCTGAGCCGGGTGGCGTTCACGCGGCCACCCGGCGGCCGCCGGCTGACCGACCCGGTGCGGCGATCAGTGTGCTCGGCGTCGTCGGGTAGCGCCCATGCACAGGAGGACTCCGCCGCCGATGAAGCTCAGGCCAGCAACGAGGGGTAGCCCGATTCCGGCGCCCGTGAAGGCCAGCCCCGACGTGTCGGGTGGTGGTGGCTGGTTCGGTGGGTTGGGCGGGTTCGGTCGGCTGGACGAACTGCTGGAGCTAGACGGCAGGCTCGGCCGCGTTTGCGACCCCGAGGGAGTCGGCGTTCGGGCGAAGGTGTTGACGACGGACACGGTGGCGCTGCCGCCGACCGTGATCGGTGTCGCGGTCCTAGATCCGTTGTAGCTGGGGGTGTCGCCGGGTGGCGGTCGACGTTCCTCGATCAAGCAGGAGGCACCCTTGGGCACGGTGATCACGTGGTTCTGTCGGTTGGCGAGCCGGAAAGTCGCGTCGGCCGGCGCCAACGGAACCGGGATCTCGGTGCCGGTGTTGCTGGTCAGGGTGCAGGCGGCACCGAAGGTGTACGGCCCGGCGCCCCCCGGTCCGACGACGGTCTTGCTGATGGCCAACTGCGCCGGATCGTAGGTATTGGTCACGGTGGCGACGCCGTCCACGACGGCGCTGATGGTGGCGTGGTCGCCGTCGGAGTAGGCAGTGGAGGTCGCGCTCGCCCCGCGGGTGTCGGGTTCGCTGACGGTGCACTCGGCGCCGATGGGCAGTCGGACCCCGTTGGGGTCGTCCCGGACGCTCTGGGTCTGGTTGGCGATGAACGTCAGGTCGTGCGGATAGCCCTGGATCGTTGCGCCACCAAGGCGGCAGAGGACGCGGAGGGTGAATGGACCGGTGGCGTACCGCGCGGCCCCCCCGGCGGTTCTCTTCGTGACGATCAGCCGCGGAGCGGGGAAGTCGTTGACGATCACGGCCGAGGTGGGCCGCGGCAACGTGGTGTCGATGTCGGGCTGGATGGTGACCGGATCGGGCTGCGTCACGTTGCCCCCGCCGGTGTCGGTCTCGACCACGGTGCACACCGCACCGGCCGGGACGTGGTTCACCGTGAATGGCGTGCCGGCGTTGAATTCGGCCTCCCCGCGCGCGACCGTCACCGGCTCACCGCCGGCTGTGGTGACGACGCACGTATATGTCCCACGGAAGGGACCGATTAACGATCCCGGCGGGAGGTCACCGGTGACCGTCTTGTCGATCTGCAGGGTGCCGAACGGCAGCGCCACGCCCACCTTCTCCGGTTCGACCGCCCGCAGCTGCGTGATGGAACCGTTGGCTTCGCGGAAGAAGTCGGTGTGGGCAAAGGAGTTCCACGCGATCGGCAGCTGGTTGGTGGTGGTGTCCAAGTTGGCCGGAGCGCTCATCGGCACGACGATCTGGGTGCTGCCGGCCGGCGGCAGTGGCGCAACGAAGTCGAGGAAGCCGCGGAATGCTTCCGCGTCGGGGGAGAAGACGGGGGTCCACGCATCAGCCGGGCAGTTGCTCGGGGGACGAGCGATGTCGGTCGTGCACGTGGGCGACGTGGTCGAGTAGCCAAGGGCGAGCGTGCCGGGCCGGCCGGGCACCAGCGACGGCGCCGCGCTCAACCGGGGGCGCGGATTCCATTCGGTGTCCCGCCCGGCCGACAGCACAACGCCTCGATCACCGACCTTGGGCAGGTAGTCCACCAGCCGGGTCTGGGTGATCGGAGTGGTGCCCACGTTGGTCAGATTGAGCAGGAAGTCGAAGTTCTGGCCGGCCAGCACGAGGGCTATACAAGGGAACCGGGTGTAATTGGCGTTGCCGACCGTCAGGAGCGGGCAGCCGGGATCGCCAATCGACACGAAGGTTTTGGTGACGGTGTTGTAGGAGCCGCGCCGGTCGTCACCATGGACCCACTTTTGGGCGTCAACTCCGTTGCCCGCCCCCGCGGTCACCCGGGCGCTGGCCGTGCAGCCGAGAGTGGGGTCCGCCGCGCCGCGCGCGCAGCTGAGCCGGGGCCGGGCGTTGGTGTCGGCCGTGGTTGCGCCGTAGGTGTTGAGTGCCGGTGCGCCGGCGGTGGTGCCGGGCTGGAGGTTGGCCTGGAAGGTGATGGTGATGACCGACGTGGGCAGAAACGCATACTCGGCGGGGAACGTCCAGGTCAGCGTTAGGCCGCCGGTGGCCGGGTCCGCAGTCCGGGTGAAAGTGGGCAGCGGGGGTTGCGGGGTGCCGGTCGGTACCGTCGCCGCGAGTTGGTATCCGGCCCCGTTGTTGAACGCGGGGTCGAAGACCAGCGGCGGGGCCAGTGGCTCGGTGAGGACCAACGACGGGACCGCCCCGGTGCCGGTATTGGTGGTCGCGAGTTGGTAGACCGCTGCTTGTCCCGGCGGCACCACGGCCGGGCTGGCGGTCTTGTCGGCATTGAGCTGGATGCTCCCGGCCGTGACGTTCAGCGGCGCGGGTGCGGAGCCGAACGACACCAGCTGACCACCGGAGATCGGGCTCTGCCCACCGGCGGTCGCGATGTCGCTGAGCTGCGCGGGATAGGCGATCGCCGTGCCGGAGGACCGGGAGGTGGCTCGGGGAGTCACGCTGAAGCACACGGTGGCGCTTCGGCAGGCACCCGTGCGGGGGAAGTTGCTGCCCGGCGTGAGCAGATAATTACCGGAGGCATCGGTGAAGGTGAAGCGCAGCCCGGCCACGTCGGCGAGTGAGACTCCGGGCGGCAACGTGAGGGCGCTCGAGGGGGCGCCGCTGGTGTAGGTGCCGGCCCGGCAGTCGGCCCGGCTCAGGCAGGCGTCGACCTGCACCCGGTTCGCTCCCGGCGGGAAGTTCACTGCGTCGAGGGAGGTGACGGCGACCGCGTCGAAGAACGTATCCGGCGCGTCCTGGGCCGGGTCGGGGTCGGTGACGACGATGCGGTTCAGCGGAACGTTGCCGGTGTTCTGGGCCCGTAGCTGCACCTGCGCCGTCGAATTGACGCCGGCGATCGGCGCGGGCACTGATCCGGGCGAGATTGCCTTGCCGACCTGACCGGCAGCCCGGGGCAGCGCCACCGTCAACCTTGGCGCACAGGCGCTGCCCGAACTGCCCGCACCCACCGCGGGCACCGACACTACGGTGCGCTGGCAATTGACGAAGGTTGCGCCGATTGGCGCGGTGGCCCGGACAGCGGTGGTGAAGCGCAAGGTCACGGTGCTCGTCGGCGGGACCAAACCGTTGACCAGTCGGGCCCGAATTCCGGTCGAGCGGGCGAGCAGCGCCCCGTCTCCCGCGGCGTAAGCCACCCACGTGGCGGCAGCCGGATCGAACACCTCGATGGTGAAGCTCCCGGCCAGGGCACTCGGAGCGGTGGTCAAGGTCGCCGAAGTCAGCTGCACCACGTCGAACGGGTTTGCGCCGGGCGCACCAGGATCCGGGTCGGTGATGGTGAACTCGGATTCCGGCAGGTTGCCGCTGTTCGCGGCCTGCAGGGTGAACGTCACAGGATAACCCGGTACCAGCGCTCCACCGGTGGCCGGACTGGAAGAGCTCTTTACCCCGCTGACGGTGACCCGCGGGTTCTCTACCGGCAGCGGCGCGCAGCCGGTGGCGGTCGCCGCGCCCTGACCGGCGGTTTGGATGCTGGCGTCTGTGCAGTCGGTGAGTGTGGTGTTGCCGGCAACCGCCGGATCCAGGGTGCCGTGGACGCCGAGCTGCGCCTGGGCACCGGCTGGGACAAGACCGGTGTAGGTGACCGTGATCCTGGTCGGCGGGCTGGCCGCCGGGCAGCCGGCGGGAAGGGTGACGGTGGTGGAGGCGGTGATCGGAACGGTGCTGCCGTCGCCGCAGGTCACGGTGCCGGCGGCGGCGGTCGCGCCGGACGGAAAGACCAGCCGGATCGTGGTGACGGCCACGTCAGCGAAGTCAGTGGGCGCAGTGGCCGACGGCTCCGTGATCGTGAGGTTCGTGACGGGGAACGCGGACGCGTTGGTGGCCCTCGATAGCGCGGTCACGCCGGATTCCTGCCCACTGACTGCGTAACCGTTCGCGACATAGGTGCCGGCCGCGTCGGGGAAGAACTGCTTGGCGACCTCGACGCGGGCCGTGCCCGGTTGCACGGTGAACGGCACACACGCGTCGGCGCCGGCCACCTCCCCATCCACGCGGTCAACCGCAACGGGCGAGGCACAGTTCCGCTGGTTCAACGGTGAGGTCGGGTCGAGCGCCGCGCCGGTCGAGCGCACGGTATCCCGCAGGGTCAACTCGATCGGAACCCGGCCGGCGGTGGTGCTGGCGGGCAGCACGGTGCCGGCGCTGTTGCGGAAGGCGAATCGGATCCCGGTAACGGTGGCAGGGTCGACCCCAGCGGGCAGGGCCAGGTTCGGCCCCGCCACGTACGGGCCACCCACGAACTGGGCGGCGGTGCAGGGCGCAGGCGCGGTGCAGTACTGCACCGATACCTGGTCGGCGCCGGCGGGCAATTGTTCGAGCGGCCCGACCGAGGTCAAGTTGAAATCGTCCCAGGTGTCCGCGCTCGTGTCGCCGACCGTGAGCGCCGTGACACCGGCCGAACTGCTGGAGGCGTTGCGCACGGTCAGGGTCGCCGTGGTACGAGCGCCGGATCGGGCTACCAGCGAGGCCGGGGACAAGGTCTTGCTGGCCAGCGCCCGGACCTGGCGGGGCACCGAGACGGTGATGTTCGCCGAGTCCTGGACCGGGTCGGCATTGTCGGCGCTCGCCCGGGCCGTGTTGGTGATCGTCGACCCGTCCGGTGACGTGGTGGCCGGTGCCAGCCGGACGTGGAGGGTGGCGACCCGCGTGGACCCGGCGGGGATGCCCCGGGCGCCGGCCGGATTGGGGGGCGCGGGCAGCACGTCGGTATAGGTGATGCTGACCGTGCGGGTGGCCGCGTTGTAGGCCACCGTGTACAGCGGCGAGGGGTCGGCGCCTTCGAACTGCACGTCGGTCGGCAGCGGGTCGATCGTCGTCGCGCCGACGCAGCCCTGCGTCAGGCCCGAGCAGGCCGCCGACAACTGGTAGTCATACGTCCCGCCCGGCGTCACCGGCCCGGTCAACGGCGTGCTGGTGCCGGACTGGAAGGTGTTCTTGGCCAGGGCGAGCGATGCGGTGGGCGGCGCGGCATCGGCGGCCGGAGCACCGGCCAGGGCAGCGCCCAGTAGGAGGGCCACCGAGGCCGCCAGCCGCCGGCTCGATCCGGATCCGTCGCCTCGCACCATGCCACCCTGTCCCTGGATCAGTTGTCCCGACGGCTCCGGCCGGCGACGCTGGGCCGGAGCCAGCGGCGCACTCGTGGCGGTTAAGAAGATCCGCTTAGGCACAGCGTAGGACACGCGTCTGGCCCCCCACGCCCGTAAGCTGCGCCCGTGACGGCGCCGGTGGACCCCGCGCGGCCGGTCCCTCGTTGCGGGCTCGGCTTCCGAGCGGCTGGTCGACGCGGCGGAGCGGCTGGTCGCCCAGCACGGGCTGGCGGTGAGCGACCGAGCGATCCTTCGGGCGGCTGGCCAGCGGAACAACTCGGCGATCGCCTATCACTTCGGCACCCGGCACGGTCTACTGGATGCGGTATGGCACCGGCGCACCGCGGTCACCAACGCCCGGCGCGCCGACCTGCTCGCGCGCTTGCGGGCCGAGGATCGCATCGATGACGTGCGGGCGTTGGTGGAGGCGTACGTCGCGCCGTTAACTTCGCTGATGGCGCAACTCAGCCCGAGCTATTGGGCGCGGTTCAACGAGCGGGTGCTGCAGGAACGGCCGCTGGTGTTCGCCCCCTACGTCCAGGACGAACTCGACCACTTCGACGGCACGACCCCCCTCCAGACCACGCTGGAGTTGATCGCGCTGTTGCAGAAGGTCAGCCGAGGCGGGGTCGAGCCTGGCGCGGGGCGGCGAGTGGCCCTTGCGGTGCGCTACCTGATCGGGTCGTTGGCCGCATGGGAACGCGACGTCGGCACCGCAACCGCCTCCGCCGAGAGCCTGCCCGGATTGGCCGAGGAACTGGTCACCACCATGACCGCACTGCTGAGGGCATGACGGACGTCGTCGACCCTCGCAAGCGCGCACCAACACCGTTCGGCCACGACTTCGCATCGATCTGCCTACGGTTGTACCAACAGTCGAGAACTGGCTGGCCTCAATAAGTTGATCATGGTATTTGTGATCTTGTTGCCCCGGGGGCAATCCCGGATCGCTGGCTAGGAGGTCCATCATGACGTCCATACCGATCCGGTCCATCGACCGCATCGCCGGACATCTGCATCGTCATCGGCTGGGCTACTGGGATGCCGCGGTGCTCGCCGGCACCGTGCTGTTCCTCATTGTCGGCGGACTGATCTCGATGTACGTGTTGCACTTGCCGACCGTCAAGTAACGCGGCCACGCTTATCGAGCCCTTCCGTCCAGCCCTGGTGATCTTATATCTTCGGCTGGCTCCGGGCGCCGCAGATGCCGGCGGTCCGGTTGCTTCTGCAGGTTCCGGTACGAGTGGGAGGGCGGCGCGGTATGACCGATGCCCTGGTCAAGCGTCTGGGTGCGGAGTTCCTGGGCACCTTCTGGCTCGTCTTCGGCGGCTGCGGCACTGCGGTGCTCGCCGCCACGTTTCCCAAAGTGGGCGTGGGCCTGCTCGGGGTGGCCCTCGCCTTCGGCCTGACCGTTCTCACCATGGCCTACGCCGTGGGCAATGTGTCGGGTGGGCACTTCAACCCGGCGGTGACGGTCGGCCTAGCCCTGGCCAAACGCTTCCCGTGGGCCGACGTATTGGCCTACGTGGTCACGCAAATCGCCGCCGCCATCGTCGCGGCCAGCGCACTGTGGGCCGTGGCGCACGGTCAAAAGGGCTTCTCATCCAAGGACACCGGCTTCGCGGCCAACGGATATGGCGACCACTCACCCGGGCACTACTCGCTGTGGGCGGCGCTCATCATCGAGGTCCTGATGACCGCCTTCTTCCTGTACATAATCCTGGGCGCGACCGATGTTCGGGCCACGGCGGGATTCGCTCCGATCGCCATCGGGCTCGGGCTCACGCTCATCCATCTCATCAGCATTCCGATCGACAACACCTCGGTGAACCCGGCCCGCTCGATCGGGCCGGCTCTCTACGCCGGCGGCTGGGCGATCGGGCAGTTGTGGCTATTCATCGTCGGGCCGATCGCCGGCGCGGCCATCGCTGGCACGACCTACTACTACATCGTCGGTGGCCCGGGCGCCGAGGCGTTCGCCAATGCTCCGGACGCCGGCCCGCGCCCGCGCCGACGTTGATCGGCTCGTGTCGACGTTGATCGGCCCGCGTGGACATTGATCGGCGCGTGCCCGGCTAGCCGCGTGGGGCAGTCGGAGCGCAACCGGCGCAGACGCCGAGCAGTTCGACGGTGTGGTCGACCTCGGTGAAGCCGTGCGCTTCGGCGACCTGGCGCGCCCATCGCTCGACGCCCTGGCCCTCGATCTCCTCGGTGCGACCGCACCGTCGGCAGACGAGGTGGTGATGGTGGTGACCGTTGGTCCGTCCGCAGAGCCGGTAGAGCGACTCACCGTCGACGGTCTGCAGGGTGTCGGCGTCCCCGGCGTCGGCCAGGGCCTGCAGGTGGCGGTAGACGGTCGACAGGCCGATCGGTTCACCGCGCGTGCGCAGGTCGGAGAAGATCGACTGCGCGCTGCGGAAGGCGTCTCCGGCCGCGAGCTGGTCGCGAACCAGGTCGCCCTGGCGGGTGACCCGCTGCCGGCGCAGACTCGTCGTCGCCATCCAGGCCTCCTCGCTGCCGCGCCACCCGGCGCTTGCTGATAACGATTACCACCCTAGCCGGGCGGGTCAGGGATGGTGGGGAACCGGTTCAGCCCCGATCGGCCACCGCACCGCACCGGGGCGCTGCCTCCAGCCGCGCCGCTGCCGCACCGCCCCGACGATCCGCGCCACGACGTAGATCAGGAACGAGATGGTTGTCACGTAGGGGCTGATCGGGATGCTGCTGCCCAGAGCCAGCAGGATCCCACCGACGGAGGACGCGGTGGCGAAGGTGACGC
>JALZBL010000225.1 GCA_030947395.1 Actinomycetota bacterium
GCCTGGGTGTTCATGGTGAGGGTGGTGAACAGGATGTTGTCGGCCTCGGTGACCGTGCGGCCGGGGCGATGCAGGTAGCGCGTGCCCACCTCGAACTCCTCGAACCACAGTCCGCGCTGCTCGACGATACGGTTCTGCGGGCCCGTCCCATCGGAACCCAGCCCGTTGGCTCGCGACTCGTCGGCACCCGTCCCGTCAGCACCCGGCGCGTTCGCACCCGGCCCGTTCGCACTCGCCCCGCCGGCGCTCGTCCCGCCGGCGCTCGGCTGCGCCGGGTCCGTGGCGTCGCTCATCTCGTCTTGGTCGGCGTGGGGGTGATCGATGCGCGCAGCTTGCGGTATTGGTCGGCCAATCGCCTGAACTCGACCTGGGCGGCGCCGATCTCGGCCGGGTTGCCGGACTTGTAGGCGTTGCTCAGCCGGATGTATGCCGCGTCGAGTTGACGCAGCACGGTGTCGATCTGCGGGTTGCCGGTACTCGGCGGCAGGGTGGGGCCGCTCGACGGGGCGGAGGTGGGCGGCGAACTGGGCGTCGTCGGTGCGTTCGACGGTGCCCTTGGCGGGCCGGTGCTTCCCGGCGTCGTCGTGTCGTTGATGCCCTGCCCGACGATCGGCTGGGTCAGGTTCTTCAGCGCACCGTCGAGGGTCTCGTCGTAGCCAATCTTGTCGCCGTAGGAAACGATCACCCGTCTCAGCAGCGGTTGGGAGGACGCTCCCTGACCCTGCACGTAGAGGGGGGTGACGTAGAGGAATCCGTCGGCGACCGGAAGAGTGAGCAGGTTGCCGTAGATAACGGTCGAGCCGCCCTGGTCGAACAGGTTCACCTGCTGGTTGATCACCGTGTCGGACTTGAACTGGTTGGCCACCTGGGCCGGGCCGAACGTCTGGGATCCGGTCGGCACTTTCAGCACGGTCATCTTGCCGTAGTTGGGCCCGTTCTCGGAGTCGACGGAGATGTAGGCGGCCAGGTTGTCCTTGCTGTTCACCCGCATCGGGGTGGTCAGCTGGTACTGGGTCTTGGAGGGGTTGGTCGGGTCGCCGGCCAACAGGTAGTACGGCGGTTGGTTGCCACTGGCGTACGGATCGGACGGCACCGTCCACTGGTCGCTGGCGTTGTAGAACTGCACCGGGTCGGTGACGTGGTAGCGGGCCAGCAGTTCGCGCTGCACCTCGAACAGGTCCTGCGGGTAGCGGATGTGCTCCAGCACGCCGGGGGGGATGGCCGACTTCGGTTCGACCGTGTTGGGAAAGGCCTTCGTCCACGCCTTGAGTAGCGGATCGGTGTCGTCCCACTGGTAGAGGTGCACGGTGCCGTTGTAAGCGTCGACCGTGGCCTTGACCGAGTTGCGGATGTAGTTCACGGTGCTGTCCGGCTGCTTGGCCGTGCGGTTGGACTGGCTCAGCGAGTTGGCGGTGAGGTCGGCCAGCTGCTCCTTCTCCGAGTACGGGAAGTTCGCCATGGTCGTGTAGCCGTCGAGGATCCACACGACGTGCCCGTCGATCACCGACGGGTACGGGTCGCTGTCGACCTTCAGGTACGGCGCCACCTTGAGCACCCGTTGCCGAGGGTCACGGTCAAAGATGATCTTGGCGCCCGGGGAGCTGACCGTGCTGTTGAGGAGGAAGTTGAGCTGGCCGTACTTCACCGCGAACGCCGCCCGGGTCAAGATGTTGCTCAGCTTGACCCCGCCGGTGCCGGTGTACGTCGTGTTGGGCAGGGAGCCGCCGTTGTACTCCCCGGCCGCGCCCCGGGCGCCGACGACGGAGTAGTCGACGCCGAGCTCGCCGTAGTAGATCTGGGGCTGGCTGATGTCGAGGAAACCGGCGGGCGGGATGTTGCGTTCGGCGAACTGGTCGGCCCGGTCCACCGGCTGGTCGGCCGCCGCGGCCACGAAGCCGTAGCCGTGCGTGTACAGGCTGTGCTGGTTGATCCAGTTGGACTGTTGGGCATCGAAGCCGTCCGGGCGAAGGTCGCGCACCCCAACCACGTAGTCCTTGGTGCCGGCGGAGGTCGGATAGCGGTCGATGTCGAGCTTGGCGCTGAACCCGTACACGTTGCGCAACTGCTGCAGCTGGGTGAAGGTCGGCGAGACGACGTTCGGGTCGAGGACGCGGATGTTGTCACGGGTGGCCGAGTACGCGCTGCCCGTGGCGAGTTGCTCGGTGCTGATCGCCGGTTTACCCGCGTAGTCGACGTACTTCACGCTCCCGCCGTCGGTGTTGGTCTGGATGGCGTAGGCCTGTCGGGTCGCCTTGATGTTGCGGGAGATGTACTTGGCTTCCTTGACGCTGGCGTTGGGCTTGACCGTGATCTGCTGCACCAGCGCCGGGTAGATGCCGCTGATGACGATGCTCAGGACGAGCAGCACACCGAACCCGATGGCCGGCAGCTGCGGACTGGACAGCCAGATCGAGGCGAGCACGCCGACGGCGATGACGATGGCCAGCCAGAACAGGATCGTCTTGGCCGGCAGTGATGCGTTGACGTCGGTGTACGACGCCCCGGTCACCTTGCCTCGACCGGAGAAGACCAGACCGTAACGGTCCAGCCAGTAGCTGAACGCCTTGAGCACGATGAAGAGGAAAACCAGCACGGTGAGGTGACGCCGGGCGGAAATGGTGATCTTCGGGCCCGGCGTCTGCAGCCGCAGCGCGCCGTAGAGGTAGTACACGCCGGCGCTGAGCAGGATCGAGAAGATCACTGCGGCGTAGCCGAACCCGAGCAGCAGGCGGTACAGCGGATAGTCGAAGGCGAAGAACGAGATGTCCTTGCCGAACTGCGGGTCGGAGATGTGGAAGGAGCCGCCGTTGAACCACAGCATCCAGATCTTCCAGTTGCGCTGGGCCGACGAACCGGCCGAAAGGATGGCGATCAGGATCAGGGCGATGAAGGCCAGCCGGCGCCGGGGCTCGAGGGCGATGCGGTATCGCTCCAGGTTCTGCTGTTCCGGCGACATCGGACGAAACGGCGGCCGCAACCGGTAAGCCAGGGCCACGTTCGCCCCGAGGATGGCGGCCATGGCCAGCCCGAAGCCGAGGAACAACAGCACCCGGGCGCGCAGAATCGAGGCGTAGACCCCGCGGAAGCCGACCTCGCCGAACCACAGCCACGCGGTGTAGACGTTGACCAGGGAGAGCGCGACGATCAGCAGGACCACCAGGATCGCGGCCACAGCGATGGCGATCTTCGCCCGACGGGAAAGGTTGACCGCCGGCATCGGCGGGCGCATCACCACTGCAGGTTCCTCCACTGATCGTCGGCACTGATCGTCGGCCACTCATTGTCGCGACCAGCGCGCCGCGGGTCGCCGGCACCGGACAACTCCTCAACCTAGAACGTACGGCCCGGCAGCGCGGTTCCGTCGCCACCGCTCGGTGCCCGTGGCCATTTGTACAGTGGCCATTTGTAGAGTGGCCGCGTGCCCAGTGGCCGCGTGTCCCGTCCCGACGTACCGCCCGCCGGTGACCTGCCGCCGTTGCTGGGGGTGCTCGATGCGGTCACCGCCGAGATCGAGGCGTTCGTCGCTTCCGCCGGGTGGGACCAGCCGCCGGCGCTGTTCGCTCTCGTCCCGACGGTGACGGTCGCCGCCGACGCGCAGGGAGCGAAGTTGCTCGGGCCTGAGGGCACGAGTGGCATAACCGCGCAGTCCCTCACGCCGATCGCCCAGGACGCGCTACCGGATCAGCCGCTCGACGAGGCGCTGGCCGGGATCGAGTGGCCACCGCAAGTGACCGGCTGCGCCTTGGCCCAGGAGATCGTGATGCTGCCGCCCGAGGCCGAGGCCGCCCTGTCGCACCCGCTGGCGGTGAGCGAGGCCGCCGCCCATCCGCAACGGCGCGAGGCCCGTTTGGTGGTCGCGGTGCTGCGCGACGGGCAGGCGGCGAGCGTGTTGCGGCTTCGTGCCGGGCCGCCGGCCGACCCCGCAG
>JALZBL010000034.1 GCA_030947395.1 Actinomycetota bacterium
GCGCCGGCCGGCGCGCGCAGCGAATCGTCGAGCACGAACAGCGCCGTGACCGGCCCGGCCGCGGCCGCCGCGGCGAGGGCCGGATGGTCGTGCCGGCGCAGGTCGCGGCGGAACCACATCACCGAGGCCATGGCTCACGTTAACCCGGGCCAGAACTGGCCCCACGGGCCGGTGTCCGGGCCGGCGGCCGGCGTGATTGAGTGGTGACATGAGCGATGACTCGACCTTCGGCGACGCGGTCTACCAGGGCCAGGAGTTCACCCCCCAAATCGACAACATCGACCGCCTCGACAGCGACGACCTGCTGGCCGATCCGCTCGACACCGGCTACTCGCCCCCGGACCGCGAGCCGCAGAACACGCGCTTCGGCACGACCGAGGAAGAGCAGCTCGAGGGCGAGAGTCTCGACCAGCGCCTGGCCGAGGAGGAGCCGGACATCGACGCCGGCGACGATCCGGCCGAGGACCCGGACTTCGACTCGGGCGTGGCCGATCCGCGCGCCGGACGCTTGATCGCCCCGGACGAGGGCGCGCACGGCGACGAGGAGAGCGACCAGCTCGCCTTCGACGCCGGGATCGACGGCGGTGCGGCCAGCGCCGAGGAGGCGGCGATGCACGTCATCGGCGAGGAGCCGGCGCTGGACACCTGACGTGACCGCGCCGCCTGCCGTCGCCACGCCGAAAGTCCTTCGACAGGGCGGGCGGTTGTAGCGGGCAGCGTCGTCGGCGGTCACGAGTCGGACGGGCCCGGCACCGCCGTGCATCGCCGACCGCGAAGACCGACCACAAACTCCCCGACTGGGCAGGAAGGTGCTTCATGAGTGACATCACGTCGCTGATCATGGACGACCACGAGTGGTTCCGCCGCCAGTTCGCGCGCCTCGACGATGCCCGCGCCGAAGCCGACCTGGCGGCGATCTGGGAACCGCTGGCCGCCCGGCTCGACCTGCACGCCGAAGCCGAGGAGACGATCTTCTACCCGCGCCTGCTCAAGCGGGGCGAGCAGGACCCGCAGGAGGAGACCGAGGACGCGATCCGTGACCACAACAAGATCCGAGACGGCGTCGCCGAGGCGGCCCGGCACGACGTCGGTTCGCCCGCCTGGTTCGAGGCGGTCGGCGAGACCCGCACCGAGAACAGCGAGCACCTGGCCGAGGAGGAAGACCAGGGCCTGCCGGACTTCCGCAAGCATGCCAGTCTCGAGCTTCGCGCCCAGCTGGCCGACGAGTGGCTGCGCTTCTACGCCGACCATCCCGGCGGCCGCGGGATCTCCGGCGAGGACGTGGACCCCGAGGGTTACGTGAAGGACCACACCTGATGGACCTGGTGAAATTCGGTCACTCCTGCGTCCGGCTGACCAAGGACGGCACGGCGTTGGTGATCGATCCCGGTTCCTTATCCAAATCCGCGGACGCGCTGCGCGGCGCCGACGGGGTGCTCATCACCCACGAGCACGCCGACCACGTCGATGCCGATGCGGTCCGCTCGGCCGCGCAGGCCAACCCGGACCTGCGCATCTGGGCCCCGGCCGCCACGGCCGCGCAGTTCGCCGATCTGGGCGAGCGGGTCAGGACCGTGGCCGCCGACGACCGCTTCGACGCGCTGGGGTTCGACGTGCAGACCTTCGGCGGCCAGCACGCGCTGATCTACCCGCTCATCCCGGTCGTGGCCAACGTCGCCTACCTCGTCGAGGGCAACCTCTACCACCCGGGCGACTCGTTCATCGTCCCCACCGCGCCGGTCGCCAACCTGCTGGTGCCCATCCATGCGCCGTGGTCGAAGACCGCCGAGGTGATCGACTTTGTGACGGCGGTGCGTCCAGAGCGCGCCTTCCAGATCCACGACGGCTTCCTCAACGCCAGCGGCTTGGGGCTGGTCGAAGGGCTCGTGAACCGGTTCGGCTCGCGCGTCGGATCGGCGTTCCATCATCTCGCCGATGGCGAGAGCCGGCGACTGACATGACCGCAGCGCAGGCTCGGGTGCGTGCCCTGCTCGAGCGGGCACCGGTGATCGACGGGCACAACGATCTGCCCTGGGCAATGCGCGGCCTCAACCACTACGACCTCGACGCCTACGACCTGTCGCAGCGGCAATCGGCTACGCACACCGATCTGCCCCGGCTGGCCGAGGGTGGCGTGGGCGGCCAGTTCTGGTCGGTCTACGTACCGGCGTCGCTGGCCGGGACCACCGCGGTCGCCGCCACTCTCGAGCAGATCGACTTCGTGCACCGGCTGGTCGCCCGGTTCCCGGACCGGCTGGCCCTGGCCACGTCGACCGCCGAGGTGGAGGCGGCCGTCGCGTCCGGCCGGATCGCCTGCCTCATGGGCGCCGAAGGCGGGCACTCCATCGACTCCTCGCTCGGCGTGCTGCGCTCGTTGTACGCATTGGGCGTGCGGTACCTCACCCTCACCCACAACGACAACGTTCCCTGGGCCGACAGCGCCACCGACCGTGAGGTCCACGGCGGGCTGACCGAGTTCGGGCGCGACGTCGTGCGGGAGATGAACGCCCTCGGCATGCTGGTCGACCTCTCCCACGTCTCGCCGGCCACGATGCGCGATGCCCTGGACACCTCGGCGGCGCCGGTGATCTTCAGCCATTCCTCGGCCCGTTCGGTCTGTGACCACGTCCGCAACGTGCCGGACGACGTGCTCGCCACCCTGGCCGGTAACGGCGGCGTGTGCATGGTGGCGTTCGTGCCCGCGTTCGTATCGCCGCAGTGCCGGGACTGGGATCTGGCCGTCCTGGACCAAATGGCCGAACGCGGCGATGACCGCCGCGACTGGGGCGCCCACCTGCGGGCCGCGGCGGAGTACGAGCGCGACCACCCGCGGCCCGACGCGACCGTGGCGCAGGTGGCCGACCACGTGGAGCGGGTCCGCGCGGTGGCGGGCGTCGACCACGTCGGACTCGGCGGCGACTACGACGGTTGCGACCGGTTGCCCGTCGGGCTCGAGGACGTCAGCGGGTACCCCCGCCTGCTGGTCGAGTTGGTCGAGCGCGGCTGGTCCGACGCCGAGGTGGCCGCGGTGACCAGCGGCAACATCCGCCGGGTGCTGGCCGATGCCGAGGCCACGGCCGCGCGCTGAACGCGCTGCGGCATTCCGGTGTCGAACGTGCCGTCGGCGATGGAACGGGCGGCGGGCCTGACGCTCATCGTGGCCGTTACCGGCGATTCGCCGGGCTCAACCGACATTGAGGTCCCGCTAATCTGAACCGGGTGACCTCGAGCCCCGCACCCGAACTGACCGTGGGCCAGGTGGCCGCGCGGTGCGGCGTAGCGGTGTCGGCGTTGCACTTCTACGAACGCTCGGGCCTGATCAGCTCCCGCCGGTCCTCGGGCAACCAGCGCCGCTACCCGCGCGAGGTGATCCGCCGGGTTTCCTTCATCCGGGCGTCGCAACGGCTGGGCATTCCGTTGGCCCAGATCCGGGCGGCGCTGAACGAGCTCCCGGACGGGCGCACTCCGACCCGGGCGGACTGGGCCCGGTTGTCGGCCGCGTGGCGGGCCGACCTGGACCGGCGCATCGCCGACCTGCAGCGCTTGCGCGACGGATTGGCCGACTGCATCGGCTGCGGTTGCCTGTCCCTGAAGACGTGCGCGTTGGCCAACCCCGAGGACCGTCTGGCCGCCGAAGGCAATGGGCCTCGGCGTCTGCTCGCCTGAGCTGCGGCTCGACTGAGCGACCACCATCCGTCCCCGCCCTGGGCCGGCCGGCTGCTCGTCGCGCATTTGCACCGATGGGCCGCGGCCCAGTCCGACGTTCGGCAAATTGTGGCTTGGCAACCTCTGTCCGTTTCGGCCGATCGGGGCTAGCCTTGCGACTCGGTCAGGCAGTGACGACCGCCGACCTCGGCGACAGGCGGACCCATGACGTGGTCGACCAAGCAGCAGCGTCTCATGAAGCCGCGAGCCCGGCTGTGGCTCGACATCAGTGCGACGGTGCTGGCCGCCGTCGCGGCCCTCGTCACCGTCATCCGGCCGGCGTGGATCGAGGCGTCCACCGGGGTTGACCCCGATGGGGGCAGCGGCGCCGTTGAAGTGGGTGTGACCGTCGGGTTGGTCCTGCTTTCGCTCGCCTCGGCGGGGTGGGCACGCCTCGAATGGCGTCGCTGGGCAACGAGCGACCTCGCCGGCCGATAGCGATGGGCGTAGGCGGTTGGGACGTCATCGAGGCGTTTCAGATGATCCGCGGCAAGGCGGTCAGGTGTACCTACCAGGGCGGCCTGTTCGACGGTGACGACGACTGGTCGCTGATCATCGAGCCGTCCCCGGGATATGAATACATCAGCGAAGGCAACGACCGCGGCGAGATCGAGTGCGAGATCCGTACGCCGTTCGATAACGAGAACTCAATGAACGCGCAGTTCGGGGAGTTCCTGAACCGGGAAGTACGCGCCGGTGGCGCCTGGGTCAAGGACGTCAGCCACGATCATAAGAAGGAGCTGCACCCGCTATTCATGGTGTTGTGCGACTTCGGCTACGCGTCCGGATATGGCACGCACGCCAAGGCGATGGTCATGTCCGATCACTCGCCGCCGTTCATGGTCATCCCGCCGAGGCCCCGTGTTCCGTATTCGCGCGGCAACGTCAGTGCCCACTTCCACTTCGACTTCCCGCCGGCTCCACACGATGACACGCCGCCGGCTTGGTCCCTTCTATCGGAACGCAATCTCACCGACTCCCAGGACTTCTCGGTGGCGGGCAGTCACGGTGCCTTCTCCCTGCACGGCCACGTCGAATCGGGTTCGGGCGACGACCGTGGCTACTACCGGGCCCACCTCTCACTGGGCTACGACACCGGTCGCGCACCCAGCTTCGTCGGTCTCCTGCGGCCGGCGCGACGGGGCGAGTCGGGCGTGCTGGGATGGGATGCCGCGTCGTTCTTCCATCACGTGAGCGATGAGTTCAGCCACGGCCAGCCGGTGACCCGGGTGCGGACCCACGTTCAGGATGGACGTGCTCGCTGGTCGGCGCTGTTCGAGGACTCCGCGTCCGTTGCGCGCATCGACTGGAACCTGACGTGGGATGACTTTCTGAACCTTTACCGCGCGCGATGGGCCACGATGAACCTCATCGATCTCGAGGGTTATCTCGCGCCCGGCGGAGCGAGACTGTGGACGGCGACGTGGTACGAGGGAGATGCCGCCGACGGTGTCGCCTGGGGCAGCCTCGACGACGTTGTGTCCACCGGCCGCCGGTGGGGTCTACCGATGACCACGCTGAAGAGCTGGGTGCACGGCGGCGTTCGCACCTGGGTCGGCGTGTTTCGCGCAGGCGCCGAGGCCGTGTCCCTGGAACCGTCAGCGAGCTGGGAGCACCTGGTTCGCTTGGTCGAGCACGGCGAGCACAACCTGGTTCACATCGAGCCCTACGTCGAGGACGGCGAACGAAAATGGGCCGTCCTCGTCGGCTCCGGCACCAACGACACCACGCTGACCTGGTGGCCGACCGCCGAGCAGTTCGGGCGCGAGTTCCAACGACTGATCGATCAAGGGCAATCACTGTATGACTTCGCCGTCTGCCGCGGATGGCGTTGAAGCATCGCGATGGAGAGACTGGCATGAACGAGAATTTCGACGTCTCCGCAGTCGCAACGGCCGCTCGATTGGCTCCGCCGCCAGCGGCGCCGGGCGGCGCCGCCACTCCAGCTGACGGAGAAGCGGCCCCGCGCGCAGGTCACGACGCTGCGGCCGGCCACTCGGCAGCGCGACCGCCGGGTTTCGCGATGGTCGACCGACGCGCCCATGACGAAGACGAACGCAGTGAGCACCGCGGAGACCATGACGATCGGGAGGATGGGGACGATCGCTATGACGAGCGGCCTTCGCGACTGCTCGGTGCACCCGCGGACCACCCGGAGGCGACCGTTACGCCTGCGGTCGGGGCGCTGGCCCACCTCGTGACCGACGGGCCGAGCCATGGTTCGGTCGCGATCGACAGGGGCCACGCCGGGGGTCCGGTCTCGGGCGGCAGGTAGGCCGCAACGGCCCATCCGCGAAGTTTCGGCCGGTCGGAGGCGTCCGTCTGGTTTTCGTTGGCCGGCACTACGGGTCCCGAAGAACGCACGAACATTCGGGGGGAGCGCGGGATACTTCGGCCATGGCCTATGACGAGGAGCTGGCGAGCCGGGTGCGCGAATGCGTCGAGGGTGAGGAGGGGATGACCGAGAAGCGGATGTTCGGCGGCCTGGCCTTTCTGATCAACGGCCACCTGGCGGTCAGCGCCAGCGGCCAGGGTGGTCTGCTGCTGCGGATCGATCCCGCTCAGACCGAGGAGCTGGTGCGCGAACCACACGTGCAGCGCTTCGAGATGCGTGGTCGCGAGATGGACGGCTGGCTCCGCATCGACGCACCGGCCCTGGAGACCGACGACGATCTGCAGCGGTGGGCGGGCCGAGGCGTCGCCTACGCGCGGTCCCTGCCGCCGAAGTAGGCAGGGACCGCGATCTCCGGAATGCGCGCGTGGCGCCCTCGCGCCGCAAGCGTCAGGGCGGCCGGAGGTGCGCCCGTTGTCCGCGCCCTACCGGTTCCTACCGCGGAACGGACCGCCGTGAGGGCCGAAGCCAGGGTCCTCCTTGGAGGCCACGGTGATCACGTCGGCGCTCAAGTGGGTGAGGCTGTCCTGGTTGCCCTCGGCCACGATGTACGTACCTACCTTGACGCTTGCCGCGGTCGTCTTGGTCGGGCCGTTGAAATAGCGCGTGCCCGTGGTGGCAGTAACGGTACGCAGCTGGCCGCCGGATCCCACCACGGTGTAGGTGCCGCCGTTGATCTGGCTCACCCGACCGCTGAACTCGGGCAGGACCACGTCGAGCTGAGTCGCCGTCACGTTGCCGGTGCCCGGCGTAGCCGTCTTGCCCATGGGTCGTGGCGCTTCGACGCGCACGACGGCGCCCAGGCGCAGCTGGGCGAAACTGATGGTCAACCGCTCCTTGGTGTACGTGGTCGAGGCGGTCGTCTTGACCGTTTCGGTCCCTTGTTCGGTGCGCAGGGTCAGCGTCGTGCCGTTGACCGCGGTGATGGTGCCAGCGGACCCGCCGAAGGGCCCGTGGGCACCCCAACCGTGATCCGTGTCGGGCGTCGCGGGGAAGGGCGCCGCCGTGGTCGCTGGGGCCGACGGCGCGGAGTTGGAGGCAGCTGAGATGCCGCTGACCGCGGCGAAAGCACCGCCGGTGGTCAGTCCGGCGAGGGCTACGAGTCCGGTGGTTCGGGTGAGCGAGCGTCTGCTCCTGGTCGGGGCGGGCGGCGTGGACGAGGTGTCGTTGGGTTCCATGTCGGGGACGTTAGGTCGCCTACCTGCGGTTTGGTGCGGCACCAATTAGCAGTTCCATAAGCGTCGGTACGCACATCCGGCGGCTCAATGTGAGACCCAGTGGAGCGCCGCGATGACGTCGGTCTCGAGCCGAAGTTGGGTCGGCGACCTCGGTCAAGGTCGGTTCGCCAGCTCGAACACCGCATCTGACCGCGCGGCGGACCGATTCACCGACTGCATCCGTTCGCGCTTGTCCATCGGGGACGGGTGGTGTCGAATGCGTACCAGGACATTCGGTCGTGAGTGGTGAGGGGCATTACCAAGTCAGCGGGCGGGACGAAGGCGCCATCAGCCGGCAAGCCGGCCGGGCGTGGGTCGCCGGCGCGGGCAGTGATGCCGGCCGAGCGGCCGACCGAGGTGCGCAACGTCGCCCTGATCGGTCACAGCGGCGTCGGCAAGACAACGCTGGTCGAGCACCTGCTCGCGCACGCCGGCGTGATCAACCGGGCCGGCTCGATCGCCGAGGGCAACACCGTCTCCGACAGTGACCCCGTCGAGGCGAGCCAGCAGCGGTCGGTGTTCCTGTCCGCCTGCTCACTGACGTGGAAGGGCGTGCTGATCAACCTCCTGGACACCCCGGGATTCGGTGACTTCGTCGGTGAATTGCGGGCCGGGTTGCGAGCCGCTGACGCGGCGGTGTTCGTGGTGTCGGCGGCTGACCCGCCGGATGAGACGACCCTGGCCCTGTGGGAAGAGTGCGCGGCCTTGAACCTGCCGAGGGCGGTGGTGGTCAACCGCCTCGATATGCCGCGGGCCGACTTCGACGCCACCCTCGAAGCGGCCCGCGCGGCGTTCGGGCCGATCGCCGGCAACGCGGTGGTGGCGCTGGCCGAACCGACCACTGACGGCTCGGCGCTGATAGGACTGTTGGACGGCGGGAGCGAGCGATCCGGGACGCTGATCGAGGCGATCATCGCCGAGAGCGAAGACGAGACGCTGCTCGAGGACTACCTCGAGGGAGGCGAACTCGATCGTTTGGTCCTGCTCGCTGACCTGCACACCGCCGTCGGTCGAGGGCACCTTCACCCGGTGCTGCCGGTGAGCGTCAGCCACCAGGTGGGGCTGGGTGAGCTGCTCGACCTCGTCGCCGACGCGCTGCCCAGCCCGCTCGAGCGGCCGCTGCCGCGGGCGTGGACGCCGGTCGGCGGTCCCGGGCCCGTACTCGGCTGCGATCCGCAAGGACCCTTGGCCGCCGAAGTCGTGCGCACGTGGGCCGATCCGTACGTGGGTCGCGTCTCGCTGGTGCGGGTCTTTTCCGGAACGCTGCGCGCCGATTCCGCGGTGCACGTCACGGGGCGCGGCGGGGCAGAGCGCGGCCATCCCGATCACGACGCCGACGAAAGGCCGGCCTCGCTGCTCAGCACGTCCTTGGCACCGATCGGGGCAATTGTGGCGGGAAACCTGTGTCTCGTCGCCCGGCTGAGCAGCGCTGAGACCGGCGACACCCTCTGCGAACCCGGCCGGCCGCTGGTCGTGCTGCCGTGGGAACTGCCCCCGCCGTTGCTGCCGATCGCCGTGGCGGCCGCGACGCGCAACGACGAGGATCACCTGGCCAAGGCCCTGAGTCGGCTCAGCGCCGCCGATCCGGCCGTGCGGATCGAGCGCAACCCTGACACCGGTCAGCTCGTCCTGTGGTGCCTGGGCGAAGCGCACGCCGAGGTTGTGCTGTCCCGGTTGCGGACGGCCGGCGCGGCGCTGACGGTGGAGCCGGTGCGGGTTGCGCTGCGATCGACCTTCGCTCGCCGGGCCGACGGCCACGGGCGCCACGTCAAACAGTCCGGCGGCCACGGCCAGTACGCCGTCTGCACCATCACGGTCGACCCGATGCCGCGCGGGTCCGGAGTGCAGTTCGTGGACCAGGTCGTCGGCGGCGCGGTGCCGAGGCAGTTCATCCCGTCGGTCGAGAAGGGCGTTCGCGCGGAGCTGGCCCGAGGCGTGGCCGACGGCGTACCGGTCGACGACGTCCGGGTGACTCTCACCGACGGCAAGGCCCACAGCGTCGACTCCTCGGATGCGGCCTTCCAGGCCGCCGGCTCGCTGGCGGTGAAGGACGCAGCGGCCAAGGCCAACCTGCAGATCCTGGAGCCGATCGACGAGGTCGGCATCTTCCTCGGTGAACATCACATCGGCGCGGTGCTGTCTGACCTGTCCGGAAGGCGGGCCCGGGTCACCGGCACCGAGCTCGTGAACACCACGCGGCCGGGCAGCCGCAGCCTGATCCACGCCGAGGTCCCGGCCGTCGAACTGGTCCGTTACTCCGCCGTGCTGCGGGGCCTGACCGGGGGCGCGGGTGCCTTCACCCGCAGCTACCTCCGACATGACCCGGCACCGCCCGGATAGGCGAGACCTCTGGGACGAGCCGTCGACCCGACTCCCTTACGGTGGTTGGCATGACGGTGGTGTGCGTACCGGACCAGCAAGCGATTGAGCTGCTCGGCCCCGTGCCCGTGGGGGTGCAAGTGATCGCCTGGGATGGCGGGGAGGTGTGGCCGGACGGTCTTGCCGCCACCCAGTTCTGGGTGCCCCAGGTCGAGGATCCGGGCGATCTGCCGACGATGTTCGCGGCCATGCCGCAGCTGAAGGTGATCCAGCTGACGAGCGCCGGTATCGAGAACGTGGTGGGCCAGGTTCCGGGCGGCGTCACCCTGTGTGACGCCCGGGGCGTGCACGGCAGCGCGGTCGCCGAGCTGGTGGTGTTGCTGATCCTCGCCGCGCAGCGGCGGTTGCCCCACTTC
>JALZBL010000226.1 GCA_030947395.1 Actinomycetota bacterium
CCATCGTCATTCCTTTCCCGCGGTAGGCGCCGGATCGCCCGCGGTGGGCGCCAGATCGGCTGGGCGCAATCGGTCCGACAGCCCGGCGAACTCGGTCGCGAAGCTGCCGGCGTCGCTGCGGGCCAGTCCACCGACCTCGACCACGCTACGGCCGGGCCCCGGCGCACCGGAAGGTGGGTCGCCGCCGGGCCGGACCCGGATCCACACCCGGCGGCGGCGCACGCCGAGGGACCCGATCAGGCCGACGACCATGGCCGAGGCGGAGACCAGAAGGTAGCCCTGGGTCGGGTCGTGCGACACCTGCAACGAGGCCCATTGCTTCCACCCGTCGAAGCGCACGCGCACGCCACCGGCCATCGTCAGGGTCTGGCCGACGGTGAGGTTCTTGCGCCCGATCTTGGCCAACTGGCCGTTGTCGATCTGGGCCTGCGGCAGCGAGTACACCGAGCGGGGCAGGCCGGTGTAGCCCAGGTCGCCGCGGTAGACGATCACGCCCAGCACCGGGTTCTTGGGTTGCGGCGCGGCCGAGGTGATCACCCCGTTGGCGTTGACCACCGGCGACGGCGAGAAAAACGCGCTGATCCCGATATCGTCGCGGTGGCGGCCGTCGGGCTGCCCCTTGGCCTGCAGCGAGTAGGCGCCCTCGCTCTGGTAGGTCGTCGGGTCCTGCGGCACGAGCGGCGCGGTCTCGGTGCGCACCCGCCCGTCGGGCATCGTAACGGTGATCGTCGGCGAGAACCCGTGTCCGATCAGGTAGACCCGGTCCCCTTCCAGGCGCAAGGGATGGTTCACCGTGATCGTGTGCCGCTCGGGCGCGCCGTCCACCCCGCGGGAGTAGACGACGTCGGCGGCGAATTTCGACGGCTCGCCGCTGGGCAGGTAGGACGCGGTGAAGCGGGTCAGTTCGTCGATGCAGAACGGCGCCACCCGGCCGTCCTGGGTGAACCGGCCCGGGCGCCAGGAGTCGTACTGCTGCACGGTGTTGCAGAAGCCGCTGCCTTCGGTGACCACCACCGAGGCGCTGTAGCCCCAGAGCCGACCTGCCGCGATCGCCACCAGCGAGGCGAGCAGCGCCACGTGGAAGATCAGGTTGCCGGTCTCGCGCAGGTAGCCCTTCTCGGCCGAGACGGTCATCACGCGGCCCGGCTCAGGGCGGGTCTGGGTGCGCCAGCGCCGACCGAGGCGGGCCCGCAGGTCCGCGGCCACGGCGTCCGGTTCGCCGGCGGCGGCGAAGGAGACGGACTGCGGCAGCCGGGAAAGGTTGCGCGGGGCCGGTAGCGGCCGGGCCCGCACCCCGTTCAGGTGCAGCCGGATCCGCGGGACGAGGCAGCCGGTGAGCGAGATCGCCAGCAGCAGGTAGATCGCGGCGAACCACGGCGCGCCGAAGACGTCGAAGAGACCGAAGCGGTCCAGCACCGCGCCCCAGCGCCCGTGGGTGGCCCGGTAGGCATCGACCTTGCTCGGGTTGAGCGGGCGCTGCGGCAGCAACGACCCGGGTACGGCGGCCACGGCGAGCAGGAACAGCAGGATCAGCGCGGTGCGCATGGACGTGAGGCGGCGCCACAGCTGGCGCGACCGGCGGCCCAACGACCCCCCCACCAAGCGCGGACCGGCAGACAGTGAATCCGGCGGTGCCGGGCGCCGGGCGACGGTGGCGGTCACAGGCCGCTGCCGAACCCGGCGTCGGGACCGGCCCAGTCGCGCAACGCGGTCATCCAGTGATCCCAGACCCCGGTAAGCATCAGCAGCCCGAAGACGATCAGCAGCGCGCCGCCGAGTTGACCGACGACGCGGGCGTGGCGGCGGACGAAGCCAAGGGCCCCGCTGACCCAGCCGATGCCCAGCGCGACCAGGATGAACGGCAGGCCGAGGCCGAGGCAGTAGAAGACCGACAGGAACGCGCCCCGCCCGGCCGTCGCCTGCTGCTGGGCCAGCGAGGCGACCGCGGTGAGGGTGGGGGTCAGGCAGGGCGCCCAGGCGAGCCCGAACGTGATGCCGAGCAGCGGGGCACCGGCCAGGCCGGCCGCCGGGCGGGCGTGGATGCGAGCCTCGCGCTGCAGGAACGGGATCCAGCCGAGGAACACCAGCCCCATCACGACGGTGACCGCGCCGAAGATGCGCTGCAGGGCCAGGTTGTGGGCCTGGATCTCGCCGCCCAGGCGGCCGAACAGGATGCCGGCCGAGACGAACACCGCGCTGAACCCGAGCACGAACAGCATCGCCCCGCCGACCGCGCGGCGGGTGGTCGGCCGTTCCTGGGTGCCGGTGAGGCCGGCCACGTAGGACAGGTAGCCCGGCACGAGCGGCAGCACGCACGGCGAGAGGAAGCCCACGACGCCGACCAGCATCGCCACTGCCGCCGCGACCAGCAGCGGGCCGTCGTAGACGGTGTCGGAGAGGGTGGCGGCGACGGCGCCCGGGACAGTGGCGGACACGCGGTCCTACTTCTCGGCGCTGAGCGTCGACAGCACCGGCTGCAGGTCGCCGTCGAGCACCGGGCCGACGTACACCGCGGCCACTCGGCCCTTCCGGTCGATAATCACCGTCGACGGCAGGCTGAAGGTCGGGATCCGGCCCAGCTGCAACGCGGTCTTGGCGTTCGGGTCGGACAGCATTGGGTAGGAGATCGCGTTGTCTTTCACGAACGCGGACAGGTGCGAGTCGGTGTCCTTCACCCCGACGCCGACGAACTCCACGTCACCCGACTTCAGCGAGCGGTAGAGCTTGTCCAGAGCCGGCGTCTCGACCACACACGGCGGGCACCAGGTGGCCCAGTAATTTAGGACGACGACCTTGCCCTTGGCCTGAGACAGGTCGAAGCGGCCGGTGCCCGATCCCTTCAGGTACTGGGCGTGGACGTCGCCGGCCGGCTTGCGCTTGGGCGCGTCGATCAGCGTGCCGCGTTTGGTCGCACCGACGTACCGGAACTGGCCGTTGGCGTTGGTGTCCACCGCATCGGTGCCACCGGTGCATCCTGCGATCAGGGCCAGCCCGGCGACGGCCAGGACCGCGGTCAGCCGCCGGAGCAGGCGGTGGCGCAGGGGACGGTGCACACGCCCAGTGTGCCTTCCGGGTCGGTGCGGTCTCCAGGCAGCCCGCCGTCTCGCGGACTCGACTGAGGAGGTGATATCCCGAGGTGAGAGGCGGTGCGCAGTCGGGTGATGAGCCGGGTTCGGTCGCTGGCCAGCGGGGATCAGCCGCCAGGCCCAGATACGGCCCCGCCGACGTGATGAAAACCCGCACCCGTAGCGGGTGTCGCTTCAGGCTCCGGGCACCGCATCCCGCGGGCTGGCACCGGCCGGTTCGCGGTACTCGACGGCCACAGTGCCACCGGTGAAGCTCAGCGTGGTCACCGAGGCCAATGCGCACTGACGGTGTCTCGGGTTGTGCCAGAGCTGGCGTCCCTCGACCAGGCGGCGTAGCGCCACCACCGGCAGCTGGTGGGTCACGCAGACCGCCTCCCGTCCGCCGGCCGCCCGGACGGCGTCGGTCACCGCCGCGAGCATCCGCGCCGCGATCTCGACGTACGGCTCGCCCCAGGACGGGCGCATGGGGTTGCGCAGCAATGGCCAGTTCGCCGGACGCAAGATCGCCCGACCGCCGCCGGCCACGACCTGGCCCTGGAGCCGGTTGGCCGCCTCGATCAGGCGCTCGTCCTCCTGAATCTCCAATCGGGTCACCTCGGCCAGCGCCGCGGCAGTCTCCACCGCCCGTTCCAGTGGTGAGCTGGCCAGCCAACCGACATCGCGTTCGGCCAGCATCGTCGCCATCAGCTCGGCCTGGGCAATGCCGCGCGCCGAGAGATGAAACCCCGGCAGGCGCCCGTAGAGCACCTTGTCGGGGTTGTCGACCTCGCCGTGGCGCACCACGTGCACGGTGCCCTCGACGCCATCGACCCCGGACACGGGGCGGGCCGGGCT
>JALZBL010000035.1 GCA_030947395.1 Actinomycetota bacterium
TCGAGGTCCTTGGCCCGCAGGTAGCGCGAGATGTCGGCGAGATAGGTCGGGTCGAGCGCCGCGCACTGCTCGCTCGGGTTCGGGTTGGTGCACGTCCCGGTCTCGCTGACGTAGACCGGCGCGGTGAAGGACCGGCCCGGACGCGAGATGTAGCCCCAGCGCTGGTCGAGGGTGGCCTTGAATGCCGCGTAGTCATTGAGTTCGGCGTCGGAGTGGAACCAGCGGTAGTCGTGGGCGGCGTAGACCAGCCGGTGGGCCACGTGCAGGCGCACCGGGTCGGTCCGGACGCCGGTCAGGTTGCCCTGGTACTCGGTGCCGCCGACGATGACCAGCAGCTTCGGGTTGACCGCCAGGACCGCGTTGCCGCCCCGCTGCGCCGCGGCTTTCCAGTCGGTGAGCGGGTTGCCGTCTCCCCACGTCGCCGTGGTCGGCCCGGGGGCCAGGGACGGGTCGGGGCGGATCTCGTTGCGCAGCTCGGCCCCCACCACGTTGCCGGCGTGGCGGTAGCGCGCGGCCATCGTGCGCCAGTCGTCGATCCAGGCCGACTCCGGGTAGTAGGGCGAGTACCACAGGCCGTCACCGTGGGCCTCGTCGCAGCACCAGTCGGCCCGGCCCCGGTGGTTGTCCAAGACGACCATGACGCCATGGCGTCCGAGCGAGGCGATGACCGCGTCCAGCACCGCGAGGGCCCGCTTGCCCTGCAGGCGCGGGTTGGCGCGCAGGTACTTTGCCGGCACCACCGGGTTCTGCTCGACTAGCTGGTTGGACCACGGCAAGCGGACGCTGTTGAACCCGCCCCGGCGCACGAGGCCGGCGAGGTGGTCGAGCCGCCGCACGTCGAGACCGCCGACGGTGTAGGCCTGGGTCTCCGCGCCCGACCAGTTGACGCTGGCCAACTTCACCCGGTGCCCGCGCCGGTCGACGATCCACCGGCCGGCGGTGTGCAAGGGTCCCGGAACCGGGGAGTGCGCGCTCGGGGCGTGCTCGTTCGAGGTGGCCGGCGCCGCGGAGGCCGGCGTGGTCAGGGCCGAACCGGCCAGGCCGAGGCTCAGGGCAACGGTGGCGATTACCCGAGCCGGGCGGCGCCAGCGCCGGGCCGCTCGCCTCGTCGGGTGTTGCTCGGGTTCGGGGATGGGGGTCGAGGTGGTCGGGATTGGGCGCACGTCATCTCCTCCGGCTCGGTCGCGCGCGGCTGGGACTCGAACCGGCTGGGCACTCGAAGCAGCTGGCCGCTCGTTGCAGCTGGGTCGAAGTATTCCCCCGGAGATGCGTCCCGGCCAGATCCGGCAGGCCCGCACGGTGACCGACCGGTAGCTCGCCGCTAGACCTCGACGACCATCGGCAGCAGCATCGGGCGCCGGCGGTACTTCTGGTCCACCCAGCGCCCCACCGTGCGGCGCACCGTATGCGCGAGCGCTTCGGCATCGCGCGCGCCGTCGGCCACCGACTGCTCCACCACCGCGATCAGCTCGGCCCGGATCGGGTCGAGGCCCTCGGGGTCGTCGCTGAAGCCGCGAGCGGTGATCTCGGGGCCGAAGACGACCTTGCCGGCATTGAAGTCCACCGCGACCAGGATCGAGAGGAAACCCTCGTCGCCGAGTATGCGGCGGTCCTTCAGGGCGGCGTCACCGATATCGCCCACGGCCAGGCCGTCGACGAACACGTTGCCGACCGGGATGGCTCCGCTGATCGTCGCTCGCCCGTCGACGAGATCGACGACGACGCCGTTCTCGGCCAGCACCGCGCGGTCCTCGGCCATCCCCGT
This sequence comes from Actinomycetota bacterium, assembly GCA_030947395.1. GTDB lineage: Bacteria > Actinomycetota > Actinomycetes > Mycobacteriales > Jatrophihabitantaceae > JALZBL01. The sequence goes on from JALZBL010000035.1 coordinate 1,766, forward strand.
CGACGCGGCGATGGCGGCGTGGGCGCGCAGGTGGCGCCACTCCCCGTGGACCGGCATGAGGTTCTTGGGGCGCACGGCGTTGAGCAGGTAACGCAGCTCGCCCGCCGGAGCGTGGCCGGAGACGTGCACCAGCGCGGTCGACTTGTGCACGACCGTCGCCCCCAGGCGCGAGAGCAGGTTGATCACGCGGAACACCGCGCTCTCGTTGCCCGGAATGAGCGAGGAAGCGAGCAGGATCGTGTCGTCGGGGACCACGCGGATGGTCTGGTGCTCACGGTTGGCCATCCGCGACAGAGCCGACAGCGGTTCACCCTGCGACCCGGTGCAGATCAGCAGTACCCGTCGCGACGGCATGGCCTCGAGGTCCCTCAGCTCGACCATCAGCCCGTCCGGCACGCGCAGTAGCCCGAGGTCGCGGGCAATGCCCATGTTGCGGACCATCGAGCGACCGACCAGAGCCACGTGGCGCCCGGACTCCTGGGCCGCGTCCAGCATCTGCTGCACCCGATGGATGTGGGAGGCGAAGCAGGCGACGACGACCCGACCGCGGGCCTTGAGGATGACGTCTTGCACCACCCGGCCCACGTCGCGCTCGCTGGGGATGAAGCCGGGCACCTCGGCGTTGGTCGAGTCCGACATCAGCAGGTCGACGCCCTCGTCCCCGAGTCGGGAGAAGCCGGGCAGGTCGGTGAGCCGTCCGTCGAGCGGGGTCTGGTCCATCTTGAAGTCGCCGGTGTGCAGCACGGTGCCCGCGCCGGTGCGGATCGCGACGGCCAACGCGTCGGGGATCGAGTGATTCACCGCGTAGAACTGCAGGTTCCAGGCGCCGACGTCGATCCGATCGCCCTCGCGGACCTGGCGCATCACCGGCCGGAGGCGGTGCTGGTCGAGCTTGGCGCTGATCAGGGCGAGCGTGAGGCGCGAGCCGATTAGGGGGGTGTCGGCCCGCTCTCGCAGTAGGTAGGGCAGCGCGCCGATGTGGTCCTCGTGGCCGTGCGTGAGCACCACCGCGTCGATGTCGTCGAGCCGGTCGCTGAAGTAGGACCAGTCGGGCAGGGTGATGTCCACGCCCGGAGCATTGGTCTTGCCCAGCAACATGCCGCAGTCCACGACGAGCAGCCGGCTGGGGCGTCCGGGTCGCGGCGCGTACTCGAAGACGGCCATGTTGCGCCCGACCTCACCGATCCCGCCGAGCGCCACGATCCGCAAACCGTTCGGGGCCAGTGGACCCGGTCGGGACGGACGGCGTTCGGGGCTCGCCACAGTTGGCCTCCTCGTCGAAGCGAACGATCTTGGCCTCAGGCTAACTGGGCGGATTCCAGCGATCGTCGCAATAAGCCAATTCGATGACACAGTAGTGGCGGCGTTGTCGGCACTCGCGCACCGGCAAACGCGCGAGTGCGAATGCGGGTGCCTGTCCGGCGTCGCCGGTTTAGCCGCGTATCCCGTAGTGGAGGTGGACGACACCGCTTCGGAACCGGCGCTCGGCCAAGAGCTCGAGCTCGGCGCGAACGTCGTCCGGCAGTGCGCGCTTTCCGCCGCCGACGAGGATCGGGCCGAGGAACAGGTGGCACTCGTCGACCAAGCCCGCGGCAATTGCCTCGCCGGCGAGTTCGGCACCGCCGATCGTCATGTCGCGGGTCGAGGACTCCTTGAGCCGTCTGATCGCGGCCGGGTCGAAATCACGCTCGATCCGCGTCCGCGCGCTCGATGGCGTCTGAAGCGTGCGGGAGTAGACGATCTTTTCCGCGGCTCGCCAGATCTCCGCGAAGTCCCCGGTCACCACACGTCGATCGCCGGTGCTCGCAGTCTCCCAATACACCATCGTCTCGTACATCCCACGCCCATAGAGGTAGGTGCCGATTGGCCGCTCCAGGTCATTGACGAACGCGTGCACCTCATCGTCGGGCGCCGCCCAATCGAATCTGCCCAGCTGGTCCTCGACGTATCCGTCGAGCGATGCGAGCGCCGAGTAGATCAGCTTGGCCACGTCAACCTCCAGGATGATTGAGCACTGTTGTTGTCAGCTGGGCACCCGGCGACCTCGGCTGCGCGCACCGTCCCCGTCCGGCGTTTGATCCGACCATCCGGCACACCGCGCCGTTACTCACGCGGCGGGCGATGAGCCTGGCGAACGCCTGGCGACCATCCGGGAACGGCGAACCGGGCCGACCGCGTCGACCAGTATCCATCGGCAGCCCCTAACGTTGCCGGTGTTGCGACGATCGCTGAATCCACCCTGTCACCCGGAGGCCATTTTGCCCGCGCCGGTTACCGTCCCCGCCGTGAATATTGCGCCGACCACCACGGTGGCCCTGAACACCGATCAGGCCAAGGTGGTCGGGATCGTGGCGATCGTCGCACTGGTCGTCGCCGGCGTCGTCGTCAGCGCGATCGTCACTGCCCTGATTGTGCGCATCGTGACCATCCTCATAGTGCTCGCCCTGGCCCTGCTGGTCTGGACCCAACGCTCGGACATCACCGCGGCGGCCAAGCGCTGCGATGCGTCGTTCTTCGGAATCCATCTGACGCCCAGCAATCCGGCGGTCAACGCTCGCTGCCGTGACGTCACCAACCGCTGACGCGGGCTCAGGGGCTCAGGTGATCAGGCGCTCAGTCGAGCGAAGGTTGCGCGGGCTGCTGGCGGCGGGTGCGCAGCCAATGGATGGCGATCGGCAGCAGGGAAAGCACCACGACCCCGACGAGGATCGGGTCGATCAGCGGCTCCACCGTGTCGCGAACGAAGCGGATGTGGCCCAGCCAGTAGCCGGTGAGCATGACTCCGTCGGCCCATAGCACGCCGCCGATCACCGAATACGTCGCGTACACGGAGTAGCGCATCCGACCGACGCCGGCCAGCACGGTGGCCACCGTGCGCACCACCGGCACGAAGCGGGCCAGCACGATCGCCGGAGCACCGTATCGGGCGAAGAACGCTTCGCTGCGGGTGACGTACTCCGGCTTGAACATCCTGGACTTCGGCCGGTCGAACACGCGGGGCCCGGCTTTCGCGCCGATCCAGTAGCCGGTCAGATTGCCGAGCACGGCCGCGATGGGGACGAGCACCGTGGCCAGCCAGATATTGACGTTGAGGGTGCCGATGGCCATCAGCAGCCCGGCACTGAAGAGCAGGGTGTCGCCCGGCAGGAAGAAACCGATGAGCAACCCGCACTCGGCGAAAATGATGATCAGTATCCCGATCAGCCCGTAGGTGCTGAGCAGATGGTTGGCGTCGAGCAAAGCCGGCGCAGCGACAACGGTTCCGGCGAGAACGGGCATGGCACCGGAGTGTAGGTGACTTTCCTGTCAGTGCCGCCGGTCGTCGCCGCAGCCAACACGGCACCGGCGGGCAGTCGGTGAGGGTGACCCCGCGCCCGCACCGGCGGTCAGTCGGTGACGGTGACCCCACGCCAGAACGCGATGTGGTCCTTGATCCGCGCCGCGGCGTGCTTGGGCTGCGGGTAGTACCAGGCGGCGTCGGCGTTCGTCTGGCCGTCGACGGTCACGGAGTAGTACGACGCAGTGCCCTTCCAGGGGCAGACGCTGTGCGTATCCGAGGGGTGCACCAGCTGCGGGCTCACCGAGGAGCGCGGGAAGTAGTGGTTGCCCTCGACGATCACCGTGTCGTCGCTCTCGGCGATCACCGTGCCGTTCCAGATTGCTCGAGCCATCGTCGACCGTCTCCTCGGGTTGTCTGCCGGTTGCCTGGTGTCCTCATCACGGCAACCACGCAGCATGCGCGATACTTCCCGACACAGCCCGCGCCGGACCCTTGCCGTGCGGGCGGTCCGGTCCAGCCACCGCAGATTGGAAGCCGTGCCATGCCGATCGCCACGCCCGATGTCTATGCCGACATGTTCGACCGCGCCAAGGCCGGTGGCTTCGCCTACCCGGCGATCAACTGCACCTCCTCCGAGACGGTCAACGCCGCCCTGAAGGGCTTTGCCGACGCCGGCAGCGACGGCATCATTCAGGTCTCGACCGGCGGCGCCGAGTTCGCGTCCGGGACCGGGGTGAAGCAGATGGTGACCGGCGCGATGGCCCTGGCCGAGTTCGCTCACGTCGTCGCGGCCAAGTACTCCGTCAGCGTCGCGCTGCACACCGACCACTGCCCGAAGGACAAGCTGGACACCTACGTTCGCCCGCTGTTGAAGGTTTCCCAGGAACGCGTGGCCGCCGGCGGCAACCCGCTGTTCCAGTCCCACATGTGGGACGGCTCGGCGGTCCCGCTGGACGAGAACCTGAAGATCGCCGAGGAACTGCTGGCCGAGGCGGCGCGGGCCAAGATCATCCTGGAGGTAGAGGTCGGGGTCGTCGGCGGTGAGGAGGACGGCGTAGCCAACGAATCGAACGAGAAGCTGTACACGACTGACCGCGACTTTCTGGACACGCTGGGCGCGCTCGGCTCCGGGGAGAAGGGCCGGTACCTGCTCGCCGCCACCTTCGGCAATGTGCATGGCGTGTACAAGCCGGGCAACGTCAAGCTCCGGCCCGACGTGCTGAGGAAGGGCCAGCAGGCAGCGGCCGAGCAACTGGGCGAGCCGGCCGGGTCCAAGCCGTTCGATCTGGTGTTCCACGGCGGGTCGGGCTCGGAGCTGTCGGAGATCCGCGAGGCGCTGGGCTACGGCGTGGTGAAGATGAACGTCGACACCGACACCCAGTACGCGTTCACCCGCCCGATCGTGGGCCACATGTTCAGCAACTACGACGGCGTGCTCAAGATCGACGGCGATGTCGGCAACAAGAAGGTGTACGACCCGCGCTCCTACCTCAAGGCCGCCGAGATCGGCATGGCCGAGCGGGTGGTGAATGCCTGCGAGGCGCTCCAATCGGCCGGGACGTCGACGGCCGCGCCCGCCTGAGCCCTCGAGCGAAGGTTGCCGCTCGGGCGGTCGATCAGAGCCCGATCGGCTCGGCCAACCGGGCCTCGGCCCGCTGGTCCTCGAGCTCGTTCGTCACGTCCGGGCCGTCCGGGCCGACGGCCGTAGACGGGGCCCGCAGCGACACCCATGCGGTGATCGCGCCCAGAGCGACCAGCCCGGCGGCCACCAGCAGGCCGGTGCGGTAGCCGGTCAGGAATGCATCGGCCGCGTCGTGGCCAGCCAGCAGGGAGGCGGATTGGCGGGCGGTCAGGATCGCCCCGATTACGGTGATGCCGAGCAGGCCGGCCACCTCACGGGAGGCGTTGAATACCGCTGAGGCCACGCCGGCCTGACTGACCGGCATCGCGCCGAGCACGGTGGCGGTGAGTGGGATTGTCAGCCCGCCGCCGATCCCGATGACGGCAAAGCTCGGCATCAGGGCCAGGAAGCCGGCGTCGCGCCCGAGCAGGGCCACCGAGGCGATGCCCGCACTCATCAGCGCCATGCCGGCCGCCGTCGAACGGTAGGAGCCGATCGCGGCGGCGATGCGCTCGGAGGCAACCGCCCCGGCCGCCATGAGCAGCGCCATCGGCACGAAGGCGGCACCGGCCTTGGTCGGGGAGAAGCCGAGCACGGACTGCAGGTATAGGGAAGTGAAGAAGTAGATCCCGAACAGCCCGAAGGCCCACACCGAGAGGGCGACGATGCCGCCGGAGAACTCGCGGCGGCCGAACAGGGAGACGTCGACCATCGGGGCCCGGCGGCCGCGCTCGACCAGGACAAACGCGATTGCGGCTACCGCGGCGACAACGAACAGTCCGACGATCAGGGGAGAGGTCCAGCCGCGGTCGTGCCCTTCGATGAGGGCGTAGGTCAACGCGAACAGCATGGCCGCGGACAGGACGAGCCCGGGACGGTCGATGGGTCGCGGTTCGTCCTCCCTCGACTCCGCCACCGCCCACGCGGCCAGGGCCAGCGTGCCCACGCCGACCGGGATGTTGATAAAGAAGATCCACTCCCAGGAGACGTGCTGGGTGAGCAGGCCGCCCAGCAGCGGCCCGACGGCCAGGGCCAACGCGCCGACGCCGCTCCAGATGCCGACCGCGGTGTTGCGGGCGCGACGGTCGGTGAAGGTGGCCGAGATGATGGCCAGCGTGGTCGGGGTGACCAGTGCCGCGCCGATGCCCTGCAGGGCCCGGCTGGCGACGAGCGCGCCCGCGCCTGAGGACAGCCCGGCGGCCAACGAGGCGACGGTGAACAGGCTCAGGCCGATCATGAACAGCCGGCGCCGGCCGTAGGCGTCGGCCAGCCGGCCGCCGACGAGCAGCAGCCCGGCGAAGGTGAGGATGTAGCCGCTCACCACCCACTCGATGCCGGCCGTGGACAACCCGAGATCGCGCTGGATGTCGGGGATGGCCACATTGACGATGTTGTTGTCGAGATACGTCATGAAGGTGGCCAGGGCGACGGCGACGAGGGTCGCCGTCGCTCGGACCGGCCGCTGGGTGACGGTGGGCGAGGTCATGATGGAGGTCTCCTATACGTCGTACATGTATGTCGTACAGCTAACCTGTACGAGGTACAGTTGTCAACTGTGATGTCGTCCCCGACGGTCTCCGGCTCCCGGCGCACCAAACCTGGACGCGGCCAGCTCGACCGGAGCGCCCTGGTCGGCGCAGCCCTGAAGATTGCTGACGCCGACGGGCTGGACGCCGTGACGATCCGGCGGGTGGCTGAACACTTCGGCGTGACCGCGATGGCGCTCTACTGGCACTTCGCGAGCAAGGACGAACTGCTCGACGCGATGGGCGATCACGTCCTGGATTCGGTCCTCCTGCCCGCCGCCGGGGAGAACGGTTCGGGCTCGGACTGGGCGCAGCAGCTACGCGACATTCTGGCGGCGCTGGTGGAAGCCTTCCGGGCTCACCCGAACGTGGTCGAACTCGCGGCCGGACGCATCCTGACCTGCGAGCCGGGCCGGGAGTTGTCCGAACGCACGTTGGGTTTCTTGCGGGGGGCCGGTTTCGACGTTGACCAGGCCGCCGCCATCGCGCACCGGACGCTGTCCACCGCGATCATGCTGGTCACCACCGAGCCGGGCGCGGAGAGCGACATCACCGCGCTCGAGCGGGAAGCGCGCCGGTCAGCCAAGTCGGCCGCGATCGCCGCGCTGTCGGCCGACCGGTTCCCCAATCTGCGCGCCGCCGCCGTCGCCCTGACGCATTGCGCTGATGAGCAGACCTACTACGGCGACGGCATCGATCTATTCATCGCTGGCATGCGCGGCCTTCACGCCGGTCGAGCGCCTGCCCCGCGATGACCACCGGCGGGGCGCGGACGGCACAATCGTTGCCATGACCTCCGACGGGCCCAACCTGCTCGCTGGGCCAACCCGGCTGCCGGACGACCCCGGTGCGGGCGACCTCGCCGCCGGACAGGCTCCGGCCGCGGTGGCCGCCGCCCATCCTGACTCACTGGCCGCCTGGGCAGCGCTGGCCGAGCAGGCGCTGGCCGAGGGCCGCACCGTGGACGGCTACGCCTACGCCCGCACCGGCTACCACCGCGGCCTCGACGGATTGCGCCGCGCGGGTTGGCGGGGCAACGGCCCGATTCCGTGGGCGCACGAGCCGAACCAGGGTTTCCTGCGCGCCCTGAACGCCCTCGGTCGGGCCTCGGCCGTCCTCGGAGACGACGCCGAGGCGCACCGCTGCGCGGTGTTCCTGCGCGACAGCGACCCGGTCGCGGTGACCGCCCTCGCCGGCTGATCCGAGGTCGGCCGCTCGTACGGTGTGGGCGACTCAGCGCTCGATCGTCGAGCCGTCCTTGGCCAAGCCTTCAGTGCGGCGGACGGAAGGGATGTCCTTGGCGCTGGTCGCTCGTTCGTCCTGGTGGTGTGATCGGGGGAACGGCCCCCGCTCGTGACCGAGGAGGACGACCCATGACCAAGTACGCCGCTCTCATCTACTCCGCCGACGTGGACTGGTCGTTGCCGGAGTACGCCGCCGAGACCGCCGAGTACGGCCGGTTCGCCGAGGTCGCGGGGGACGCTGTCACCGGCGGGGCTGCCCTGCACCCGACCTCGACCGCCACCGTCGTGCGGGTGAAGGGTGCTCGCGGCGGAGAGGTCGTCACCAGTGACGGCCCCTACGCCGAGACCAAGGAGGCGCTCACCGGCTTCTATCTGCTCGAGGCACCAGACCTCGACGCGGCGATCAAGCTGGCCGCCGAGATCCCCGCCGCCTGGGACGGTGCGGTCGAGGTGCGCCCGGTCCTCGAGTTCGGTTGAGCGCATTGCCCGACCGCACGGCGATCGGTCGCCCGCTCGCGGAGCTGGTCCGGGTCGAGGGGGCACGCATCCTGGCGACCCTCGCCCGGACCGTCGGCGATCTCGCGCTGGCCGAGGA
>JALZBL010000036.1 GCA_030947395.1 Actinomycetota bacterium
GAGCTGGAGACCCGGCAGGGCTGGGTGGTCAATGCCGCCCGGCTGGCGGTCGCCGCCCCCTGGATCGTGCTGCTGCTCCTCGGCTCGCAGACCGACACCCTGCGGGCCTACAACTCGGCCGGCGGCACCCTGCTGCTCGTGGCCGGGGCGGCCGTGTGCCTGGCGGCCTACCGGATCATGTTGCGCATTGGCCGGTTGCCCGAGGAACAGCGGGTGCTGCGGTGAGCCTGGGCTGGCTCGGCGCGCTGCTCGGGCTGCTGATCGGCCTGGGCCTGCTGGTCGCGGTCCGCGCCTCGCCGCCGATGCGCCCGATCCGCATCGAGGCGCGCATCGCGCCGTACCTGGCCGATACTCCGGTTCCGTCGCGGCTGCTGACGCCGGCTGCCGCAACCGGCGCGCCGTTCGTCGTGGTCCGCCGGTTACTCGGCCCGGTGCTCGGCGACCTGATCCGCCTGCTCGACCGCCTGGTCGGCGGGTCCAGCAGTGTGCGCCGGCGCCTGGCCGGCCTCGGCGGCGCCGGGACGGTCGAGCTGTTCCGGATGGAACAGGTGGTGTGGGGTGCGCTCGGCCTGTTGGGCGGCGGGGTCGGCGTCGCGGCTCTGACGTGGGCGCGCGGCGGCGTCGACCCCGTACTGGCCGGTGGGGGCGCGTTGTTCGGCGCCGTCCTCGGCGTCCTCGGCCGCGACTGGTGGCTCTCGCGGGAACTGCGCCGACGGGAGGAGGCGATGCTCTCCGAGTTCCCCGTCGTCGCGGATCTGCTGGCGCTGGCCGTGGTGGCCGGCGAGGCTCCGATCGATGCCATCACCCGGGTCTGCCGGCTCACCCGTGGCCACCTGGCCGCCGAGCTGGGCGACGCGCTGGCCCAGTCGCGCTCGGGCGTGCCGATGACGCGCGCCCTGTCCAGCGTCGCCGAGCGCACCACCTTCGAGCCGTTCTCCCGGTTCCTGCAGGGCATCGTGGTGGCCATCGAACGGGGGACTCCGCTGGCCGACGTGCTGCGGGCCCAGGCCGCCGACGTCCGGGAGCTCGGCAAGCGGGCGCTGCTCGAGGCGGGTGGGAAGAAGGAAGTGTCGATGATGGCCCCGGTGGTGTTCATGATCCTTCCGGTCACCGTCCTGTTCGCGTTGTACCCCGGACTGCTCACCCTCGTCTCGCTCACCCAGTAACAACCCTGGAGGATGCCGTGTTCGACCTCGACCTGATCGCCGCCTGGGCCATCACTTCCTACCGCCGGTTGCGCGGCCGCCAGCCCGAGCGGGGCGACGTGCCGGGGTGGGTGATGGTGACGGTGATGACGGCCGGCCTGGTGGTGGTGATCTTTGCCGCGTTCCGGGGGCCGATCGTGAAGGCCATCACCGACGCGCTGGACTCGGTCACGAACGGCACCAAGTAGTCCGTTGACCCGCCGCCGAACCGTCGTCACCGGGCGGGCGTTCGCCGATGACGCCGGCACCGGGCGGGCGTTCGCCGATGACGCCGGCACCGCGATCGTGGAATTCGTCATGGTCAGCGTGCTGCTGGTGTTGCTGCTGTTCGGGGTGATGCAGATCGGCGCGGTCTTCTACGTCGGCAATGTGGTCGCGGCCAGCGCGGCCGACGGTGCCCGCTACGCCGCTGGTGCGGACGTGGGCGTCGGCGAGGGTGGCCGGCGGGCCGAGGGCCTGATCCGCCGCGGACTGTCCGGTTCGGCCGGTCGTGACATCCGGTGTACGGCCTCAGTCGTCGCCGACGACGCTTCCGGGCTACAGCTGACCCGGGTCGAGTGCCGCGGCCGAATCCGCTCGATCCTGCTTCCGGTCGGGCGGTTCGTCGAAATCGACGTCGTCGCCCGCGCCGTGAAGGAGCAGCCGTGAGCGCACCTTGGCGGCCGCCGCGGCCGGGGCGGGGGGACCGAGGCAGCGCGATCATCGAGTTCACCTTCGTCGCAGTGCTGATCATGGTTCCGCTGGTCTATCTCGTGGTCGCGGTCGCTACCGTGCAACGCGCTCAGCTCGCCGTGACCAACGCCGCGCGCGAGGCCGGACGGGCCTTCGCGACCGCCACCACCGCCCGCCAGGGCCTGGCCCGGGCCGAGGTGGCGGTACGGATCGTGCTGGCCGACGCCGGCCTGCCCGACGACGCGACCCTGCGCTTCGTCGCCCTCGGGGCCGGATGCGACGCCGCGACAGTGACACCGGCCCTGTCCGCCGGGTCGGAGTACCTGGTCTGCGTGCGGCGCGCGGCTACCGTCCCGGCGGTGCCGACCGTGGTGCAGGGCCGCGGCATCACTACCGAGGGCCGATTCGCGGTTCACGTCGACGACTACCGCACGCGGGGCTGACCGTGATGCATGCCGTTGTGTTCGCCGGTCGGCGCCCCTCGCGGGCGCGGGTGCCGCGCGACGATCGCGGGTCGATGATCCCCTTGATTCTCGGCTTCTGGCTGGTCGGGATGTACGTCGTTGCGGCTTCGATTGCCCTGAGCGACGCGTTCACTGCCCAGCGCGATCTGCAGTCGATCTGCGACGGAGCGGCGGTCGCGGCCGCCAACAGTGTCCGCACCGACGTCCTTCACTACGGGGGCGCGGCCGGTGATGCCCTCCCGCTGGCCGACACCACCGCCGCCGTCACCCAGTTCCTCGCGCGCGACGGCGGGCGGGACGGCGTGCAGTACGAGACGTCGGTGACCCAGGCCACGGTGACGCTGCGCTGTGCGCGGAGGAACCGGCTCACCTTCGGGGCGTTCATCGGCAAACCGGGCGGGGTGACCCAGGTCGTCTACGCCTCGGCCCGCAGTCCGCTCGTGCGGTGACGGGCCGCCCGGTTCAGCCCTCGTAGTGCGGGTCGATGTCGGCCGGGTTGCGGCCGAGCAGGTGCGCCACCCGATCGACGATGACCTCGTGCACGATGTCGGCCAGGTCCTCGGGATCGAAGGCCCGCGACTCCAGCGGGCGGCGGTAGAGCACCACCACCGGGCGGGTGATACCGGCCAGGCCGCGGGGATGGACCCGCGCCAGCGGCACGTTGGCGTCCTCGAGCACGTCGGCCTCCGCCGGACCCGAGCCGTCGGTGATGGTGGGCACGTCCTCCACCGCGAACTCGATGCCCTCGATCTCGGTGACGCCGTGGGCCTGGATGTGCTCGACCGCGTCCAGTACGGCCAGATCGAACGCCTCGGCCGGGCTCTGGGCGATGGGGACCGTGGTCGGAGCGACCGGCCCACGCAGACCCCGGCCGTGCCGGTCGCGACGGTTCGACACGAGAGACGACCTTAGCCGCGATCCTGGCGAGATCCGTCCGCGCTCGCCACACTGCGCGTCCGCGCGGCGCACACCGGTTCACTCGGGAGGGGCGGTTAATGTCCTAGCGAGCACCCGCTTCGTCTGTGAGGTCAGCGTCCATGCCGTTTCGCCGTTGTACGCGCACCGGCTGCGCGCGCACCGCGGTCGCCACGCTGACCTACATCTACTCCGACTCCACGGCGGTGGTCGGCCCGCTGGCCACATTCGCCGAGCCGCACTCCTACGACCTCTGCGAGGAGCACGCGCTGCGCCTGACCGTGCCGCGCGGCTGGGAGGTGCTGCGCCACGAGGGGGAGTTTCCCGCGCCCATTCCGCACGCGGACGACCTGGAAGCGTTGGCCGACGCCGTGCGCGAGGCGGCCCGGATCGAGCCCGACTTCCGCGACGGTCCGCCCGTGGTCGGCCCCGGCCGGCGCGCCCACCTGCGCGTCGTGCCGCCCCGCTGACGGCCCCGCCGGTCCTGGTTCCGCCGGCGGTCGGCCGCTGCCTGAGTCCCGGATAGGGTGACGCGGTGGTCGACCTCGCCGCCATCGTCAAGGCCTACGACGTGCGCGGCACGGTCCCCGACCAGCTCGATGAGTCGGTAGCCCGCGCGGTCGGTGCGGCCTTCGTCGACGTGGTCGGGGCAACGACGGTGGTCACCGGGCACGACATGCGGGCCAGCGGCCCGGCCCTGGCCGCGGCGTTCGCCGAGGGCGCCACCGCCCGCGGAGCCGACGTGGTGGAGCTCGGCCTGGCTAGCACCGACCTGCTGTACTTCGCCTCCGGGATGCTCGGGCTGCCCGGGGCGATGTTCACCGCCAGCCACAACCCGGCCCGCTACAACGGCATCAAGCTGTTCCGTGCCCATGCCGTGCCGGTCGGCCAGGACACCGGGCTCACCGCCGTCCGCGACGCCGCGCAGCGCTACCTCGACGCGGCTGTACCCGGCGCCGACGAGCTCGGCACGCGCACGTCGCGCGACCTGCTGGCCCAGTACGCGACGTACCTGCGCGGCCTGGTCGATATCCGCCGGATCCGGCCGCTCACCGTGGTCGTCGACGCCGGCAACGGCATGGGCGGCCTCACCGCGCCGGCGGTCCTGGGCGATGCCGTCCTGCCGGCGCTGCCGATCACCGTCGTCCCCCTCTACTTCGCCCTCGACGGCACGTTTCCCAACCACGAGGCGAACCCGCTGGACCCGGCCAACCTGGTCGACCTGCAGAAAGCGGTGCTCGAGCGCGGTGCCGATCTCGGGCTGGCCTTCGACGGCGACGCCGACCGCTGCTTCGTCGTCGGCCCGGACGGTTCGGCGGTGTCACCCAGCACAGTCACCGCGCTGGTCGCGGTGCGGGAGCTCGCCCGCACGCCCGGGGCGACGATCATCCACAACCTGATCACCTCCCACGCCGTGCCCGAGGTCGTGCGCGAGCACGGCGGGGTACCCGTGCGCACCCGGGTCGGTCACTCGTTCATCAAGGCCCGGATGGCCGAGACCGACGCGGTGTTCGGCGGCGAGCACTCCGCTCACTACTACTTCCGCGACTTCTGGCGCGCCGACACCGGGATGCTCGCCGCACTGCACGTCCTGGCCGCATTGGGCGCCCAGGACCGGCCCCTTACCGAGCTGGTTGCCCCCTTCGTGCGCTACGTCGACTCCGGCGAGATCAACTCGACCGTGGCCGAGCCGGCGGCCCGGATCGCCGCGGTGCGCGCCGCCTTCGCCGATCGGGCGACATCGACCGACGACCTCGACGGTCTCACCGTCGAACTGCCCGGCGCCGCCTGGTTCAACGTGCGTCCATCGAACACCGAGCCGCTGCTGCGGCTCAACGTCGAGGCCCACGACGAGGCCACCATGGTCGCCATCCGAGACGAAGCGCTGAGCGTCATCCGGTCCGGCTGAGCCGGTCTGCCGATAGGCTGCCCCGGTGTCCGTCGACGCCGATCTGCTGGCCATCCTGGCGTGCCCGAGTCCCGACCACGCGCCGCTACGGCAGGACCGGATCGACTCGGCCGACGTCCTGATCTGCACCTTCTGCGCGACCACCTATCCGATCCGCGACGGCATCCCGGTATTGCTGATCGACGACGCGACCCCCGGTCCCAACGGGATCGGCCACGCGGCTGACCAACCACCGCCGAGCAGCTGACCCAGTGTCCATCTTCGACGATGACCCGGATGACCTGCCGGACGAGGCGCTCGATCTCGACCTCGACGCCGACGCGCTCGACGGTGGGGCCGATATCGTCGCCGTCCTCGACTCCGAGGACGCCATCGCTGCCCGCGATCCGGGCCGGTTGTTGTGGCTGCTGGCCACCGCGGGCGCCCAGGTGCGGCGGGCGGTCGAAACCGGCCCGCGCTGGGATCCCGCTTCGCTGGAGGCCGACTTGCCCGCGCGCAGCGTCCTGGTCGCCACCGATCCCAGCGCCGCGCTCGCCGCCCCGGTGCTGGCCGAACTGGCCGGGGAGCGCGTGCCCGTGGTGGACTGGCGGGCCAATTTCCTGCCGCGGTGGGCCGGCCCGGCCGACGTCCTGCTGGCCGCTGACGTCGATGGTCGGCACCCGCGCATCGCCGAGCTGGTGGCCGAAGCCGATCGGCGTGGGCTGCGCGTCGTCGCCGTGGCCCCGGAGCGCTCACCGGTGGCGGTCGCCGTGGGGCGAGGCCAGCTGGTCACGGCTGAGCCGGTCGCCACCCGGCGGGTGGCGCTCTGGACGCTGCTGACTCCGCTGCTGCAGGCGGCCGACGGCCTGGGCGTCGCCTCCATCGGATCGGATCGGCTGATCGCTGTGGCCGAAGCGCTCGACGTCATGGCCCAGGCCTGCCGTCCGGGCAGCGATGCCTTCACCAACGCGGCCAAGCAGCTGGCGGTCGAGCTGGCGGAGTCCGAGGCGGTGATCGCCGGCGTGGGCCCGCTCAGCGCCATCGCCGCGCGCTGGATGAGTGCCTCACTGGCCCTGCTAGCCGGAATCTCGGCCACGACGGTCGATCTGCCCGACGACGTCGCCCTCGGCGGTGCGCTGCTCGAGATCCGCCCGAGCGGCCCGGCCGGCGCCGACCATCCACAGGACTTCTTCCGGGACCGCACCGAAGCAAGCCCGCAACGGCGTCGCCGGCTCCTCTTCGTGTGCGAGCGCAGCCCGGCCGACGTCACCTCTGGGCGTCCCACCGCGGAGTTGGCCGACCGGCCCGGACCGCAGACGACGCCGTGGGACGAGGGTGCCGACCGGGCGGCCATCGCGCTGGAACAGGTGGCCGGGGCCCGCGGGCTGGTCAGCTCCACGATCGAGACCCCGGCGCGTGACCGCCTGGCCCGCTTCGCCGCGGCTACGGCCTTCGGTGACTTCACGGCCGCGTACGCCGCCATCGGGCGCGGTATCGACCCCACCGCGGTACGAGCCGGAGAGCTTCCGCACTGATCGCTACCGTGCATCCGGAGAGGCCGTGCATCCGCAGAGGCCGCCGACGACGGAAGTGGAGCAGCGATCGTGAGTTCGCAGGGCGGGTCCAAGGCAGTCATTGCCGCGCTCGTGGCGAACCTGGGCATCGCGGTGCTGAAGTTCATCGCCTTCTTCATCACCCGCTCGTCGTCGCTGCTGGCCGAAGGCGTCCACTCCCTGGTGGACTCGGCTAACCAGGTGCTGCTGTTGATCGGCGGGCGCCGGGCTCGACGCGATGCCGACGCCCAGCACCAGTTCGGCTACGGCCGCGACCGCTACATCTACGGCTTCCTCGTCGCCCTGGTGATCTTCACGGCGGGTGGGTTGTTCGCCTTGTACGAGGGGATCCAGAAACTGCAGCACCCCCACCACATCGACAGTGCCCTCGTGGCCATCGTGGTCCTGCTCGGCGCGATCGGGTTGGAGAGCTTCTCGCTCCGCACCGCAGTGCAGGAATCCCGTCCGGTGAAGGGTCAGCAGTCGTGGTTTACGTTCATCCGCACCGCCAAGGTGCCGGAACTGCCCGTGGTCCTGCTCGAGGACACCGCCGCGCTCATCGGCTTGGTGCTGGCGCTGCTCGGCGTCGGGCTGACCGTCGTCACCGACGACCCGATCTGGGACGCCGTCGGCACCACCTCGATCGGAGTTCTCCTGATCGCGGTCGCCGCGGTTCTCGTGGTCGAGACCAAGAGCCTGCTGCTGGGAGAGTCGGCGGCGCCGGACGTCCAGCAGAAAGTGGCCGACCACCTCCTCGGCGGCGGGGTGGACCGGGTCATCCACCTGCGCACCCTCTACATCAGCCCCGAGGACCTGCTGGTCGCGGCCAAGGTCGCCCTGCCGGCGGCCAGCACCCTGGCCGAGGTGGCTTCCGCGATCGACGCGGCCGAGGCCCGCGTCCGCGCGGCGGTACCCGAGGCCGGGCTCATCTACCTCGAGCCGGACGTGGACCGCGGCGTGCAACCGGCGACCCCGGCGATCCGGTGACGGCGCTGTTCCCGCTGACCGGGCGGGTGCGCGACTACGCCTGGGGCGACCGGCACACCATCGCCGACCTGCTCGGCGTGACGCCGACCGGTGGGCCCATGGCCGAGCTGTGGCTCGGTGCCCACCCGGGGGCGCCGGCGCAGGTGACCGGCACCAACCGCTCGTTGCTCGACGTCGTCGGCGCCGACCCGGTGAACAACCTGGGCGCCGAGGTCGCCGAGCGCTTCGGGGGTCTGCCGTTTCTGCTCAAGGTGCTGGCCGTCGAGGATCCGCTGAGCCTGCAGGCCCACCCCAGCCGCGATCAGGCGGCCGCCGGGTACGCGGCGGAGGAGAAGCGCGGCGTCCCGCTGGAGGCCACCGAGCGCAACTACCGCGACCGCAACCACAAGCCGGAGATGATCTGCGCGCTGAGCAGTTTCGCCGCCCTCTGCGGGTTCCGCCCGGTACCGGACAGCCTGCGCCTGCTGGACGCGCTGGCCGTGCCCGCCCTCGACGAGCACCGACGACGGCTGGCCGAACCCGACGGGCTGCGTGCCGTCGTCACCGAGTTGCTGACCCGGCCCGGTGAGGAAACGGCCGCGCTGATCGCTGCCCTGGGTCCGGCCGCGCAGCGGCTCGCGCAGGCCGGCGGCCCATTCGCCGCCGAAGCGCGGTGGCTGCACCGTCTGGGCCAGCGGTACCCCGGCGATCCGGGCGTGGCCATCGCGGTCCTGCTCAACCTCGTGGCTCTCGCACCGGGGGAGTCGATGTTCCTGCCCGCCGGCCGGCTGCACACCTACCTGCACGGCGTCGGAGTGGAACTGCTGGCCAACAGCGACAACGTCCTTCGGGGTGGCCTCACCGGAAAGCACGTCGACGGGGCCGAACTGCTCCGGGTGCTCGACTTCACTCCGGCCGGGGTCCGCCCGGAACCCGGCACCGCGCATCCCCACGGTTCGTCCACCGACGTCGTCTACCCCAGTCCAGTCCCGGACTTCCAGCTCCACCGTCTCGAGCTGAGGGCAACCCCGATCGAATCGCCGCCCGGCGGGCCGCGGGTGCTGCTCTGCGTCGCCGGCGCTCTCCGCGCGAGCGGTGAACTCGCGGTGGCGCCCCTGCGACGGGGCGACGCCGCTTTCGTGCCGGCGGGGACGCCGCTGCAGCTGAGCGGGGATCCCTGCGCGACCGTGTTCCTCGCCACGGTCCGGTCGAGATCTTCGAAATCCTGACACGACCGTGTTAGGCTGCCCGTTGATGAAGCCGCTGACGATGCACCAGGCGGTGGAGACGACCGGATGGTCGCCGCGCATGCTGCGTTACCTGGAGCAGGCCGGAGTGGTCACCGCGCAACGATCGCCCGGCGGTCACCGTCTGTACGGCGAGCGGCAGATCGAACGGCTGCGTCAACTGAAGAGCCTGATCGAGCAGTTCGACCTCGGCATCACCGACGTCGCGTTCGAGCTGCGGATGCGGACCGAGCCCGATCTCGCCCGGTCCCTGAACGACTGGTTCGGCGCGATCCACCGCGTCGGAGAACCCCGGCGCGCGGGCATCTACCGCCGCCTGACCGCCGAACCCGGCAACGACACCCACCCCGCAGAAGGAGAGCTCGTGACCACCACCGCAGCGACCGCCGCCTCACCGGCTGAGCGCCTCACCGCCGACCGGGCGGGGTCGGTGAGCGACTTCAAGGTCGCCGACCTGTCCCTGGCCGAGTTCGGCCGCAAGGAGATCCGCCTGGCCGAGCACGAGATGCCCGGCCTGATGTCCCTGCGCGCCGAGTACGGGAAGGCACAGCCGTTCCGGGGCCGGCGCATCGTCGGCTCGCTGCACATGACCGTGCAGACCGCGGTGCTCATCGAGACCCTCACCGCGCTCGGCGCCGACGTGCGCTGGGTCTCGTGCAACATCTTCTCCACCCAGGACCACGCGGCGGCCGCCGTCGTCGTCGGCCCGAACGGCACCCCGGAGAACCCGCAGGGCGTTCCGGTGTTCGCCTGGAAGGGCGAGACGCTCGAGGAGTACTGGTGGTGCACCGACCAGATGCTGACCTGGCCGGACGGCTCGGGACCGGACTCCATCGTCGACGATGGCGGGGACACCACCCTGTTGATCCACATGGGGGTCGAGTTCGAGACCGCCGGGGCCGTACCCCAGCCCGACGACAGCGACAACGCGGAATACAGGGTCATCCTCGACACGCTGCGCCGTTCGCTGGCCGCCGACCCCAACCGCTTCACCCGGATGGCCGAGCGCATCGTCGGCGTCACCGAGGAGACCACGACCGGGGTCCACCGGCTCTACGAGTTCGCCAACGCC
>JALZBL010000227.1 GCA_030947395.1 Actinomycetota bacterium
CAACGCCTCAGAGCTAACAACGGCTCTACAACGTTGTCAATGGATCAGTCACGAATTGCTCTCGCCCGGCGAGATCGCGCTGCTCACGTTCCCCGGCCGGTGCCGGCTCGCTTGGGTCGAACGGATGCGTCAGCGGGGCAAGCCGAGGCCCGACGGCGGGTCGATCAGCCGGCCCGGGCGTTGCGACGCCGCCCACCGCGGGCCCGCAGGTAGTCGGCCACCACGTACTCACCGAGCCGGCCCGGCTTGGGCAGGAAGACCCGGCCACCATTGCGCCGGCCGACCTCGGCCATGAAGTCCACCAGGGCGGGTTCGTCGTCGAGCATGAACACGTTGATGACGGCGCCGGCCCGCGTGCAGCGGGCCACCTCGGCTACCGTCGCCGCGATCGTCTCGCGGGTGGGCGGCCAGGCGAAGTCGGCGTAGCCATCGGCGCTCAGGTGGGCGGTGGGCTCGCCGTCGGTGACGACCAGGATCACCGGCTCGGCGGTGCGGTGCCGGTCGAGGTGGCGGCGGGCCAGCATGAGCGCGTGCTGCAGATTGGTGCCCTGCACGCGTTCCCACTCGTGCTCGATGAGATCGGTCGGGGTCATCACCCGGGCGTAGTCACTGAAGCCGATGATCTGGATCGAGTCCTGGGGGAACTTGGTGCTGATCAGCGAGTGCAGGGCCAGCGCCGTGGTCTTGGCCTCTCCCCACGTCCCGCGCAGCTCCATCGAGAACGACATGTCGACCAGCAGGGCCACCGCGGCGCTGGTGCGCCGCTCGGTCTCGGCAACCTCGAAGTCCTCCGCCTTCAGTTGGACGCGGTCACCCGGTGAGTCGGCGGCCGTGCGCAGGACGGCGTTGCGCACGGTGCGCGCGACGTCGAAGGGCTGTTCGTCGCCGAACTCCCAGGCCCGGGTGCCGCCCGTCGCCTCGCCCGACGGGCCGGCGTCACGCAGCTCGTGGGTGCCGCGCCCGCGCGTCTGCAGGTCGTCGAACACCCGGCGCAGAGCGGCATTGCCGAGCCGGCGCAGGGCCCGCGGGGTGAGGGTCAGCTTCTGCCCGGAGCGATCGAGGTAGCCCTGGCGCTGCAGTTCCTGTTCGATGCGGCGTAGTGCGGCGATGTCGTCGACGGCCTGTCGGCCCAGTGCCCGTTCGACCAACTCCTCATCGATGTCGGCCAGCGACGCGCCCGGGTAGTCCTGGTCGGCCAGCGCCTCGAGCTGGTCGAGGTCGGCCAGCTCGGCCAGCGCCTCGGTGCCGTCGGCGTAGCCCATCGGCTCCTGGCCGTTCATTCGCTCGCGGCCGTCCCAGGGCAGGTCCGGTCGTGCTGATCGCAGCGCGTCCTGCAGCCGGCCCATCTGCTCGGCCAGGCCCGAGTCGCGCAGCATCCCGGCCATCAGCTCACCGAGCTCGGCCCGCTGCTCGGGCGAGAGCGAGTTCAGCAACCGCTGCGCGGCCGCCGAGCGACGGGCCAGGGTGTCCACCAGCTCGGCCAGGTCCTTCGGGTTCTCCGGGAAGAAGTCGCCGTAGCGCTGCATGAACTGCGCGAACTGCTCCGGAGTGTGTTCGCCGCGGGCGTCGGCGTCGAGCATGCCGTTGAGCGCGCCCATCATCTCGCGCACCCGGGCCAGGTCCTCCGGCGTCGCGTTCTGCATCGCTTGGCGCAGGCCGGCGAACTGGGCGTCGAGAACCTCCGAGCGCAGCAGATCCTGGATCTGCTGGAACTTGCGCGCCGCCTCGGGTGAACGCCAGCCGTACTCGGCCAGTTCGCGCACGGCGCGCGATGTCTCGGACGGCAGCGCGTCGAGTTCGGCCTCGGCCAGGCGAGCGGAGTCGTCGGGATCGGGGAACAGAGCGGTGCGCTCAGCGGCCAGCGCCTCGTCGAGCAACTCGCGGATCTTCTCGAGCGTCCCGTCGAGCCGGTTGTTGCGGCGCAACTCCTTCGACCGTCGCCGGGCCTTCTGCCGCAACGCGTCGAGACCCCGCCGGCCGTCCATTCCCCGGCGCAGCAGCCGGTCCAGCGCGGTGCGCGGCGACAGCCCACGCAGCACCGACTCACCGAGTTCGTCCATCGCCGCGCGCACGTCGAACGGTGGCTCGAGCGGATCGCGGCCGCCGTGCCACGCACCGTAGGAGGAGGTCATGCGCCGCTCGACCATCCGGACCGCGGGGCACCGCCGCGCGCGCGCCCCGCAGGTTCGGACCTGGCCGTGGCCGCACTCATGCGCCATACACCGTGCGCCCGCCGGCCGAATCCTTGGCCAGCCGACGGTTGAGGTGCAGGCCCTCCAGCGCGAACTCCAAACCGGCCGCGGCCAGACCGACGGCGGCCGGGCCCTCGGCGACGCCACCGGGCTCGAGCTTGTCCAGCAGTTCGGCCAGTCCGGGCACGGTGCCCAGCTGGCCGAGCAGTTCATCGGCTGAGACGGTGTCGCCCGACGTCACCAGCAGGCCGTCGTCGAACTTCTCCTGCAGCCGGCGCAGGTCCAGCCCGGCCAGACGCGAGCGGTACGTCTCGGCGATGGCTCGGCGCAGCAGGTGTTCGAGCACCTCGAACTCCCGGCCCTCGGCCGAGCCGTCGGAGTCGTCGAACTCCACCTTGCCGCGCGAGGCCGGCACCACCGACGGCAGGTCGGCCACCCGGGCCACGGCCACGGTCTCGCCGCCGATCGCGGCCCGGCGCACGGCGGAGGCGGCCAGGGTCTCCACCGCGGCGATGGCGAAGCGGGCCGAGACGCCGGAGCGCTGGTCGATCTGCGGGGCGTCGCGCACGTTGCGGGCGAAGCGGCCAACCACCTCGAGCAGATGCGAGGGCACGAGCGGCGCGGCATGCTCGGAGCCGTCCCACAGCACGGCCGCCTCCTGGGCGATCAGGGTCAGCTCGTCGTCGAGGCTGAGCGGGTAGTGGGTGCGAATCTCGGCCCCGAAGCGGTCCTTGAGCGGGGTGATGATGCGGCCCCGGTTGGTGTAGTCCTCGGGGTTCGCGGTGGCGACGAGCAGCAGGTCCAGCGGCAGCCGCAACCGGTAGCCGCGGATCTGGATGTCGCGCTCCTCGAGGACGTTGAGCAGCGAGACCTGGATGCGTTCGGCCAGGTCGGGCAGCTCGTTGACCGCGAAGATCCCCCGGTTGGTGCGCGGCACGAGGCCGTAGTGGACCGTCTCGGGGTCACCGAGCGAGCGGCCCTCGGCCACCTTTATCGGGTCGATGTCGCCGATGAGGTCGCCCACCGAGGTGTCCGGCGTCGCCAGCTTCTCGCCGTAGCGCTCCGAGCGGTGCATCCAGGCGATGGGCAGCGCGTCGCCGAACTCGGCCACCCGGGCCAGGCCGGCCGGGGAGGACGGCGCCTGCGGATGCTCGTTGAGCTCCGAGCCGGCGATCACCGGCGTCCATTCATCGAGCAGGCCGACCATGGTGCGGATGAGTCGGGTCTTGCCCTGGCCGCGCTCGCCGAGCAGCACGATGTCGTGCCCGGCCAGCAGGGCGCGCTCGACCTCCGGAGCGACGGTGTCGTCGAAGCCGACGATGCCCGGCAGCGACGGCATCCCGGCGGCCAGCCGCGCGATCAGATTGGCGCGGATCTCAGCCTTCACCGGGCGGGGGAAGGAGAAGATGAGCTCGCCGGCATCCTGAGCTGTCCGAAGATCGCCCAGGGTGTGGACGTCGGGTGGGGTCGGCCGATCTGCGGCGGCGGAGGGCACGTTGAGGTGTTCGGGCATCGGGGTCCGATCGATCGCACGGGGAAGGCTCGGCATCGGCCGGGGGCGGCATCGGCCCACGTCCTGACTTCGACGCTACGACGCGGCGCCCAGCCCTGCCACCGCCCGCCGCTCGCCGATGGGCCGCCACCCATCGGGGCGCCACCCGCCCGGCCCGACCCCTCGGGCCACCTCCGGCCGCGTCCGG
>JALZBL010000228.1 GCA_030947395.1 Actinomycetota bacterium
ACCCATCCCTGCCGTGTGCGCCGGGTACTGCCTTCTCGTTCTGGTGCAGCTACCGGCGTGCGCTGCGATGCGTGACTTGTCCTACGTCCCGCGGGGTTGCCCCGCGGTGACCGGGTCCGACCCGATCGTCCCGCTCCGTCGCGCCGCATCGCCCGCAGCCTAGCCAGGTCGTGACTCAGCTGGTCAAGATCCGGCACACGTCATCCACGGCCTGGCGATTGCCGGCCACGTGCCAGCGGTGCCGGCGCCGCTCGAGCACCTCCGTGCAACCACCGGCGCCCTCGACCAGAGCCCGACCGGGCAACCAGTCCCAGTCGAGGCAGTCGGTCTGGACGTAGACGCCGATCCGACCGGCGGCCACCGCGGCCAGTTCCACCGATCCGCTGCCGAGCATGCGCACCGACGCGGCCGGGCGCAGGACGTCGAGCATAGGTTCGCGGACGTCAGGGTCGACCAGCGAGGACGACGGGTGGAGGTACGTCGCCACCGAAACCTCGCTCAGCCCGCGCTCGGACAGCGCCGGCACCGCCACCCCGTTGCGCGACGTTGGGGCGTTCCTGCCGCCGACGAACAGCTCGCCCGAGGACGGCTCGTAGACCGCTCCGAGCAGCAGCGCGTCACCCTCGGTCAGGGCGATCGCCGCGCACCAGGTCGGCAGTCCGCTGGCGTAGTTGTAGGTCCCGTCGACCGGGTCGACGAACCAGGTGCGCCGCCCCGGCCGGTTGGCGCCCTCCTCGCCGACGACGCCGTCGTGGGGCCGTTCGGCCAGCAAGCGTCCCTCGATGAGTTCCTCGGCGGCGTGATCGGCGGCGGTGACGATGTCGCTGACCGACGTCTTGCGGATCGCGTCCACTCCTCCACGACGCATGGCCGCGGCCAGGTCGCCGGCCGCGCGCACCAGGTCGGCCGCCAGGTCGAGGTCGCTGTCGCTCACGCCGCCGAGCGTATCGACGCCGCCGAACGGCCAGCGAGCCCGTCCGTTCAGGCGACCTACGTCACCCGAACCGCCCACCGGCGCCGTCCTAGAGTGAAGGTATGGCCAATGCCCAGCGAGCGATGAGTCACCGGCACCGGGTGGTGGTGATCGGCTCGGGTTTCGGTGGCCTCAACGCGGCCAAGGCGCTCAAGGACGCGCCGGTCGACGTGACCGTCGTCAGCCGCACCGCGCATCACCTCTTCCAGCCTCTGCTCTACCAGGTGGCCACCGGCATCCTCAGTGAAGGCGAGATCGCGCCGGCGACCCGCGAGGTGCTGCGGCGTCAGAAGAACGCCCGGGTGCTGCTCGGCTACGTAGACAAGATTGATCTGGGCGCCAAGACGGTGTCGTCGACCGCGCACGGGATGGAGACGGTGACCTCCTACGACACTCTGATCGTCTCGGCCGGTGCGTCCACCTCCTACTTCGGCCACGACGAGTACGCGGTGAACGCGCCGGGGCTCAAGAGCATCGACGACGCGCTGGAGATCCGGGCCCGGATCTTCAACGCCTTCGAGTACGCCGAACTGGAGCGCGACCCGCAACTGCGCAAGGAGTGGCTGACCTTCGTCATCGTCGGCGCCGGCCCGACGGGGGTCGAGATGGCCGGCCAGATCGGCGAACTGGCCCACCGCACCCTGCGCATGAACTACCGCTCGATCGACCCGTCGACGGCGCGCATCATCCTGCTCGACGCGACCGGGTCCGTCCTGAGCACGTTCGGCAACCGGTTGTCGGCCAAGACGGCGACGGAGCTGGACCAGCTCGGCATCGAGGTCTGGCTGAACGAGAAGGTGGTCGGGGTCGACGAGCGCGGCATCGACGTCGTCGACGACCAGAACCGGCCGGACCGGATCGCCGCCCGGACCACGGTGTGGGCGGCCGGGGTGCGGGCGTCGTCGCTCGGCAAGCAACTGGCCGACCAGTCCGGTGCCGACCTCGACCGGGGTGGGCGCCTCAAGATCTCGCCAGACCTCACGCTGCCCGGTCACCCGGAGGTGTTCGTCATCGGGGACATGACCTCGCTCAAGGACTATCCCGGTGTGGCCCAAGTGGCGATCCAGGGGGCGAAGTACGTCGCCGACACCATCGAGCGCCGGCTGGCCGGTAAGGCGCCGAAGGGTGAGTTCCACTACTTCGACAAGGGCAACATGGCCACCATCTCGCGCTTTCGCGCGGTGGCCAGCATCGGACCGGTGCGACTGTTCGGGTTCATCGCCTGGTTGTTGTGGCTGTTCGTCCACCTCTTCTATCTCGTCGGGTTCAAGAACCGGGTGACGACGCTCTTTCACTGGGCAATCAGCTTCGTCGGCCGTGGTCGCTCCCAGCGGGCGGGAACCCATCAGCAGGTGCTGGGCCGCCGACCCGCGCAGCCGCTCGACGGCGGGCCGGTTGGCGCCGGGCCCGTCGCCGAGGCCCCGCGGCGGCCCACCGAACCGGAGCGGGTTCGTTCCGAATGACCCGCGCGATGCCGCAGTGACTGACCCGCCGGCGCCGCTGGTGCGTGTCGCTCCCGGACTAAACCCGGTTACCGTCGCCCAGGCTCGCGAGCAGGCGCGCGAACGCAACGCGGTAGCTCTCGCCCACCTCAGCCCGCGGTTCACCGCCGTCACCGAGACCGATTCCGCGATCGAGACCCCCACCGGGGCCATCGGCGTGCGCACCGTTCGCCCCCGCAGCGACGCGCCCGGGTCACCGCGGATCACCGTCGTCTACTTCCACGGGGGCGGGTGGATGGTCGGCGATCTCGACACCCACCTGGCCCAAGCGCGGCGCATCAGCGTCCTGGCCGACGCGGTCGTGATCTCGGTGGACTACCGGCTGGCGCCCGAGCACCGGTTCCCGGCCGCGTTCGACGACGCGCGGGTGGCCACACAATGGGTGGCGCAGCGACTTCCGGAGTTCGGCGGCGGTGACGGGCTGGTCGTCGCCGGCGATGGCTCGGGCGCCCAACTCGCGGCGTCGGTGGCGCTGGCCCGTCGTGACGCCGGCCAATCACTGGCGGCCCAGGTGCTGATGTATCCAGTCACCGACGTCTCGGGACGCTACGTCGACCCCGAGGTCAACTCGCACTACATGTCGCGCTCGAACAGCCATCAGCGCTTCGGCCTGACCATGGAGGGGATGGTCACCTTCGCCGCCACCTACGTCGACGAGGCGGACTCGAGCGACTGGCGGGTGTCGCCACGACGGGCCGGGAATCTGGCCGGCGTCGCACCGGCAGTGGTGCACACCTCGACGCTGGACGTCCTGCGCACCGAGGGCAACTTCTACGCCGAGGCCCTGCGGACGGCCGGCGTCGACGTCATCGCCCGGGAGTACCCGTCGTTGAACCACTCCTACTTCGGCATCGGCGGCGTCGCGGCGGTGGCCGATGCGGCGGCCGCGGAAGCGGCGGCGGACCTGCGCACGCTGCTCGCCCGCCGCTGAGCTGAGCTGAGCCCCGCGTGTCCACTGCCGCCGCGCTGACGGTCGGCCTCGGCTCGGCGATCGCCTACGGGGTCGCGTCGGCTGGGCAGCACGCCGTGGTCCACACCGGTAGGACCGACGCCCGACGTCTGCTCGGGCTGGTCCGCGATCCGCGCTGGCTGGCCGCCAGCAGCGGCGACGTGATCGGCGCGGTGCTTCAGGTCGTGGCCCTCGGGCTCGGTCCGGTCGTGCTGGTGCAGCCGCTGCTGGTGCTGGCCCTGCCGGTGGCGGTTCTCGCCCGGCCCTGGTTCGGAGCGGCTCGGGCGACCGGCCGCGACCTCGGCCTCGGCCTGCTCCTGTGCGCCGGGCTGGCGGTCTTCTTCGCCGCCGCCGGCAACCCCACCCGCGGTCACGCGCCGGGTGCGGCCGTGTCGGCCCTGCTCACCGCCGCGACCGTCTTCCTGGCCGTCAGCGCGCTGGCGGCCACGCGCCATCGCCCACCTGT
>JALZBL010000229.1 GCA_030947395.1 Actinomycetota bacterium
GCCCGGCAGCTGCCGTTCCAGGCCGGCGCGGGTGGCCAGGTAACCGGCGTGCGGGCCACCGAAGCCGAGCGGCACCCCGAACCGCTGGGTGGTGCCCACCGCGACATCGGCGCCGAGCTCGCCGGGCGGGGCGATCAGGGTCAGCGCCAACAGGTCGGCCGCCACGGCCAGCAGGGCACCGCGGGCGTGGGCGGCCGCGGCGATCGGAGCCAGGTCACGGATCGCGCCGCCGGCGCCCGGGTATTGCACCAGCACCCCGAAGAGATCGGTGTCGGGCAGCGGCTGGGACATGTCGTGCTCGATGACCCGCAGCCCGAGCGGGACGGCCCGGGTACGGATGACGTCGAGGGTCTGCGGCAGCGCCTCCCGGTCGACCACGAAGGCCGTGGCGCCGGTCCTGGCCGCCGCCGAGGCCCGGTGGGCCAGCGTCATGGCCTCGGCCGCAGCCGTCGCCTCGTCAAGCATGGATGCACCCGCAACCGGCAGGCCGGTGAGGTCCTCGACCATGGTCTGGAAATTCAGCAGCGCCTCGAGCCGGCCCTGGCTGATCTCGGGCTGGTAGGGCGTGTAGGCGGTGTACCAAGCCGGATTCTCGAGCACGTTGCGCCGGATCACCGACGGCGTAATGGTGTCGTAGTAGCCCAGCCCGATCATCGAGGTGAGCACCCGGTTGCGCGCGGCGATTGCGCGCAGCTCGGCGGCCACGTCACGCTCGGAGGACGCCGGTGGCAGGGCCAGCGCGACCCGTTCGCGGATCGTCGAGGGGATGGCCGCGTCGAGCAGGTCGGTCAGGGTGGTGCGCCCGAGCACGTCGAGCATGCGGCGCTGGTCGTCGGGGTCGAGCACCCCGATGTGCCGGCCGGCGAACGCGTCGGCGGACGGCAGCTCGGACAGGCGAAGGCGGCGGTCGGTCTGGGTCACGGGGACTCCTGGGACGACGGGCGAGCGATGACTCGAGGGGGCGTGCGGGTGCGGTGGTGCCCCGGCCTCCCGGCCGGTGCGCCGTCCCCCTCTGTCGGACGCGTCCTCCAGAGTGGCCTCGCCCGCGCGGTCCTTCGGCCTGAGAGGTTGACGGGGAAGTTGCCCCTTCGGCGCCGGCTCGCCGTCCACCGGGACGACGGCCGAGCTCTCCCGCGCGGGATGTGCGGCCGAAACTCAATCTACCAGCGCACCCGCCGACGCCGGGCTCAGCCCGCCGCGGTCCGGCGCTGGCGGCGTTGCGACAGCTCGTCGCCGGCCAGCGCGGCCACCGCCTGCTCGGCGGTCTCGCCGGCGTCAGCCCGCTCGCCCGGGAAGTCGGCCAGCGATCCGGCCAGCTCGCGCAACGCGCCGCTGACGGCGATGCCGAACACGCCCTGCCCGCCGCGCAACAGATCCACGACCTCCTCGGCCGACGTGCACTCATACACCGTCGTTCCGTCGGAGAAGAGCGTGATCCGGGCCAGGTCCTCTACGCCGCGGGCCCGCAACGTCTGCACGGCCAGGCGAATGTTCTGCAGCGAGACCCCGGTGTCGAGCAGGCGCTTCACGACCTTCAGCACCAGGATGTCCTTGAACGAGTAGAGCCGCTGGCTGCCCGAACCGGCCGCGGAGCGCACGGTGGGCGCGACCAGGTCGGTCCGCGCCCAGTAGTCGAGTTGCCGGTAGGTTATGCCGGCCGCCTGGCAGGCCGTCGGCCCGCGGTAGCCGATGAAGTCGTCGGTGCCCAGGGCCGGGGCGGCGAACAGCGCCTGTTGCTGCGGTGTCTGCTCGTCCACGTCGGTCCTCGCTTCGTCGTCGCCGGATGATTCCCACCGCCGGTCAGCCACCGGTCAGCAGCCGAATCCCATCGGCGTCATTCGACCGTAGGAGGCGACGGCGGGCGGGTCAACGCGGCGCGCGGGCCCCGTAGCCAAAAAGTGACCCTCATGTCGAGGTCGAGCTCAGTGGTCGTTGCCGCCGGCGAAGTCCTCCGGCGAGATGGTGTCCAGGAACTCGCGGAACTGCTCGACCTCCCGCTCGGACGCCGGCCCGGCCTCGGCCCGGGGGCCGTCGACCTCCCCTGGCTCGCCGTCGTCGGTCTCGTCGATGACGATGCCGGCGCTGGCCAGCACGGTGTCATCGGCGAAGATGGCCGACTCGGTACGCAGAGCGAGCGCGATGGCATCCGAGGGCCGGGCGCTGACACTAGTGCCGTCGGCGAAGATCAACTCGGCGAAGAAGGTGTCGTCGCGCAGCTCGGTGATGCGCACCTCAGACAGCGACGCCCGCAGCGCAGTGACGACGTCGCGCAGCAGGTCGTGCGTCAGCGGTCGGGCCGACTGCACGCCCTGCTGGTGGAAGGCGATCGCCGAGGCCTCGACCGCGCCGATCCAGATTGGCAGATACCGGGTGCCCTCGGTCTCTTTGAGCAGGACCACGGGCTGGTTGGCCGGCAGCTCGACGCGGACGCCGACGACGTGGACCGGCTGCATCGAAGGCTCCCTCGTTCGCGCGGACTACCTCTCGACGCTACACGCTCAGTGCCCGCCAGTGACCTCACGCAGACCGGCCCGGACCAGGGCGGCATGCAGCTGTACGGACAACGCCGCGAGCTCGCGAACGGTGTCCTGCGCCCGCGCTCGGGCCTCGGAATTGCGCTGCTTGGCCACCGATCCGACGACCTGGGTGAACAGCCCGACCTCTCGGTCCGCGGCGCTGCGGAAGGCGCGCAGATGGCGTCCCTCGAGGCCGAAGCGAGCCAGCTCGGCAACGACCTGGGCGATGGCGAGCGCGTCGTCACCGTAGCGACCAGCCGGGCCGCTCGAGACCAGCCCGAACTGCTCCAGCTCGGCCAGCTGGTCCTCGCGCAGCCCGGTCGAGTGACACAGCTGCTGGGCCGTCAGGCGCAACTGGGCCGGGTCGAGTCGGAAGTCATCGGCGTCGGGCGGGTCGCTCAGCACGAGCCGGGCCGCGCGGGGAACGCCGCCGGGACCGGGCGGACGGGCGCCGCGGTCGAGGGCCGCCAACTGCTCCTTGATCACCCGCAGCGGCAGGTAGTGGTCGCGCTGCTGGGTGAGGACGTAGCGCAGCCGATTGACGTCGCTCGGGGCGAACATGCGGTAGCCGGACGGTTTGCGTTCCGGCTCGATCAGCCCCTCGGCCTCGAGGAAACGGATCTTGCTGATGGTGATGTCAGGGAAGTCCGTCCGCAGCTGGAGCAGTACTTCACCGATCGGGAACGTGCCGCGCCTGGCCGCGTCGGTCGCGTCGGTCGCGCTCATGAAGCAGGGGCACCCGATGCGGCCGCGCCTGCCGCCCCGGTGCTCATCGGCGCGGTCAGGTACACCAGGCGGAACTTGCCGATCTGTACCTCATCGCCCCCGGCCAGCAGCGCCGAGTCGATTCGGACCCGGTTGACGTACGTGCCGTTGAGGCTGCCGACATCGTGCACCGAGAAGCCGGCCGGCTCGCGGCGGAACTCCACGTGCCGGCGCGAAACAGTGACGTCGTCGAGGAAGATGTCGCTGTCGGGGTGCCGGCCGGCCGTGGTGAGGTCGCGATCCAGCAGGAACCGGCTGCCGGCGTTCGGTCCGCGCTTGACCACAAGCAGCGCCGAGCCGTCCGGCAGGGCGTCCACCGCGCCCTGGTGCGCGTCCGGCGAGAAGTCGAGATCGGGCTCGGCCGGCCCGGCGGCGGCCGAGGTGAACACGGAGGTGGTGTCTCCCCGGCGGCGGCCGGGAGGTGCGGCCGCGGGAGTGAGCGAGGCTCCGCAGGACGAGCAGAACCGGCTCTCCGGCGGGTTCCCCGCGCCACACGAAGTGCAGAACACGCGGTGCCCCCCTTCCTCTTGCCCAATGGGTTGTCCAGTGGGTCGTCCAGTGGGTTGACCCGTGGATTGCCCGGTCGGTGTGCCCCGGTC
>JALZBL010000037.1:0-1411 GCA_030947395.1 Actinomycetota bacterium
GTCGAAGCGTTCAGCTCGACGGTGCCCGGCAACGTCCTGGCCAGCCGCCCGCGGGCGGCGGACGCGCTGGACCGCCTCGACCGGCTGGCCGCCGTCCGAGCGCCCTACCGTGACATCGCCGCCCACCTGCACCTGCTGGCCCGCCGCCGCCCCGCCGCCGGGCCCAACCCGGCGGTCGAGGCCTGAATGGGCCGCAGCGCCGATCTGCCGCGGTCCTCAGGTCAAACCGACGGTGACGACCGCGACTGCCCCATCCTGCACGTCGACATGGACGCATTCTTCGCCAGCGTTGAGATCCGGCGCAATCCGGGGCTGCGGGGTCAGCCGGTCGTGGTTGGCGGAGGTCATCGCGGGGTGGTGTCCGCTGCATCATATGAAGCCCGCCGCTTCGGGATTCGCAGCGCCATGCCGATGTCCATCGCCCTGCACCGTTGCCCGCACGCGGTGGTGTTGCCGGTGGACCACGCCGCTTACTCCCGGGTTTCGGCCGAGGTCATGGCGATCCTCGGGCAGGTGACGCCCCTGGTTGAGCCGCTCTCGCTCGACGAGGCATTCCTGGACGTGTCCGCGGCGCGTCGGCGGATGGGGCGTCCGGGCGAGATCGCGCGCTGGATCCGCGCCGAGGTCGCGGGCCGGCTACAACTGACCTGCTCGGTCGGCGTCGCGCCGTCGAAGTTCGTGGCCAAGGTCGCCTCGGCCCGATGCAAGCCGGACGGGCTGCTCGTCGTCCCGGCGGCCGGGGTGCTCGATTTCCTTCACCCGCTGCCGGTCACCGCACTGTGGGGCGTGGGTCCCAGCACCGCGGCCCGGTTGCAGCGCCTGGGCTTGCGCACGGTGGGCGACATCGCCGCCACCCCCGCGGCCGTGCTGGCCCGCAGTCTGGGCGTGGCCGGCGCCGCCCACTTCTCCGCCCTGGCCGCCGGCTGCGATCCGCGGCCAGTGGAGACCGGGCGCAGCGAGAAGTCCATCTCCTCGGATCGCACCTTCGACGCCGATCTGCTCGCCGCCTCCGACGTGGAACGTGAATTGCTTCGCCTGGCCGAGGAAACCGCCGCTCGGCTTCGCCGCCGGGAGCTGTTGGCTCGAACCGTCGGCATCAAGGTCCGCTTCGCCGACTTCACCACGCTCAGCCGGGTGCGCACGATGGCTGACCCCATCGACGGCAGCGCGGCGGTCCACGCCGCGGCGGTGGAGCTGTACCGCGGGCTCCGACTCGACCAACCGCGGGTGCGACTGCTCGGCGTGCGGGCCGAAGGTCTGATCGCCGCCGCCGAGGCCGTCCACCAACTCAGTTTCGATGATCTGCTGGTCGGCCCCGACCCCCTCGGTCGACCGGCCGGTGGTTCAGCCCGGATACACCCTCGGCGCGCCGACGAACCGGCGCACCAGGCCCTCGACCGCGCCGCCGACC
>JALZBL010000037.1:1421-9928 GCA_030947395.1 Actinomycetota bacterium
GCCGACCGGCTGCGCGGTCGGTTCGGCTCCACCGCGGTCACGCCGGCCACCCTGCTCGGAGCTGGAGCCGGCGTCGACGTCCCCGAGATGCCAGCCGAGACCGGCGCCGACCTCGGCTGAGAGCGCCGCCGCGTCGGCTGAGACCGGCGCCGACCTCGGCTGAGACCGCCGCCGACCTCGGCTGAGACCGCCGCCGACCTCGGCCCTGATTACGCTTCGGTTGCCCTCCTCGTCCCTGCGCTTTCGCGCGGAGGGATCGGCTCGTATGCTCGGGAGTTACCGCGGCCCGAACCACCGCCGACACCGCTGCCGGACAGGAAAGAGGAGGGCTAGATGCCGCTCTCCGAACATGAACAGCGTCTGCTGGAGCAGATCGAGCAGGGTCTGTACGCCGAGGATCCGAAGTTCGCCTCCACCGTCCGCAAGGTTCGCGCCCGATCCGGGCAGCGTCGGCGGATCGTGGTGGCCATCGTCGGCGTGATTCTCGGGCTGGCGCTGGTCCTGCTGGCGCTGGTGACCAAGATAATCGTCATCGCGGTAGTCGGTTTCGTGATCATCGTCGCGGCGTGCGCCTACGCCGTCGGCACCAGCCTCGGAACGCGCACGCCGAACGGCCCGTTCGGGATCGTCGACTCGACCGGCGCGGGCACCAAAGTGCGACGCCAGTCCGGCATGAAGGAACGCATGGAAGATCGGCTGCGCCGCCGCTTCGACGAGCAGTAAGCACCGCCCGGCTCAGCCCGGCTCAGCCCGGCTCAGCCCGGCTCAGCCCCGACTCAGCTCGCACTGTCCCGGTTCGCCCCTCCGGTGCACCCGTGCGGCCCGTATCTGCGGCGTAGGTTGTCCGTCCCTGCGCCGCGCGGGTTCAGCCGCATCTGCGCGGGTCAGCGGTACGTCGGAGTGCGACTGAGTCAGCTGTCCGTCGCGTCGGCCGAGCTACTGGTGAGCCGGTCTCGTGCAGCCGCGATGACCGACGCCGGCAGCAGCCTGGCCTGCAACCGCCGGCGCCGGTTGCGCTGCTCGCGCATCGACCGGCTGGCCACCCGCACCCGTTGGATGCCGTCACTTATCCGGCTCGTACCCCCCGCCGCCGCGCTCGCCGCGGGAGCGTAGCGCTCCCGCTCCACCTCCGCCGCCAGCGTCCGCACGCCGGTCGTGGCCGAGATGCCGTTGTCGGTGAGCCAGCGGGGAACCTGACGCGGCGTGGTCGCCACCGACCAGGCGGTCCCGGTGTCCTCAGCGGCGGCTCGCAGCTCCTGCCACAACGGTTCCACCCGCCCGGTCCGCAGCGCCGACCGGAACCGGGCGCGGCGGGCGAGCAGACGCGAGGCCGGCAGCACCGAGAGCCCGGCCACCCCCACCGCCAGCAGGGCCAGCACCGGCCACAGCCAGGACGGCGGCCCAGAGCCACCCGACCCACCGCCCCCGGCCAGCGCGGCATCGCTCGGGTGCTCCAGCGTGTTGGGGTTGTTGCGCGACGGCACCTGGCTGGCTTCGCTGCCGCTGCTGCCGGTGGTGGGCCCGGCGCGATTGGTGGCGCGCGGCACCCCGGGAACCGCAACTGCGCGGCCCGCGTCAGCCCCGGCCAGCGGCGTCGGGTCGAAGCTTTGCCAACCGATGCCGGTGAAGTACCCCTCCACCCAGGCGTGCGCGTCGTGGCTGGTGACGGTGAACCTGCCCCTGGCGTCCGGTGCCCCGTGGGTGTAGCCGAGCACGACCCGAGCTGGGATCTTGGCGACCCGGAGCATGACCGCCAGTGCGGCCGCGTATTGCTGGCAGTAGCCGGTGCGGCTCTGGAGGAAGTCGACCAGGTCGTTGCCGGAATCACCCTTCTGGGTCTGCAGGCTGTAGTGGAACTGGTTGGCCGGATCGGTGAAGTAGCCCGACAAAGCGATGGCGCGCTCGTAGGGGTTGGCCAGTCCTCGGGTCAGGGTCGCCACCCGATCCCGGACGAACGTCGGCAGTACCGCCGGGAGGTCGAGCCACTTGCTCGGCAACGAGTCCGGCGCGAGCACCGCCTGGCGCAGTTCGGTCGCGGTCGGTTCGGGCGCACTCACGATCTCGGTGTACTGCTCGCCGCGACTGGTCGTCGTGCTGCCGAGGGTGCCGTCGGTCGAACTGAAGCGCCACCGCTCGCCGAGCCCGGGCAGGCCCGAGGCCGTGGCAAACATCGGCGCGGCGTCCTTCAGGGCCCGGATGTCGAAGTGGGCGGTGAACTGGCGAGTCGTGCCCCCGGCGGGGGCGGCGCCGGCCAGCGCCTGGGCGCTCACCGAACTGCCGCGGAAACCCTGGCTCTGTCGCCAGCCGATGGGGCTGAACTCGTCGAGCACCTTCGTGCGCAGGTAGAACGGTCGGTCGGTGCCGTCAACCTGAACGTCGAACAGGGCGATCGAATCGCCGCGCGCCAGCTCACCCTTGAGCGAGGCGAACGGCGACAGCGTGCGACCCTGGCCCGTCGCACCACCCGAGCCGGATTGGAACGCCTCGGCCAGCAGGTTGCGCGACAGGCCGGGCAGCAACGACGGGACGACCACGGCGATGACCACCGCGATCACCCCGATCCGGCGCCCGGAAAGACCGAGGCGAGGTCGCGCCACCCGGTCACCTTGACGGCGGGGCACAACGCGGCCCCACGAGCGCAGGATGACCCGGGAGTTGGCCGAGAGGATGACCAAGAATCCGGCGGCGGACAGGGCGAACGGCAGCCAGCCGATCGGTCGGCCCGAGATCGCGCCGCACACGGTGTACACCGCGAGCAGCGGGATCCCGGCGAGGGCCGGCGCCCGGCGCACGACGGCGTACCAGTCCACGATGGCCACAAAGGCGCCGATCGCCGGGACGACGAACAGCCGCAGCTCATGGGTGGAGCCCAGCGGCGTCGTGTTCTCCGCGATCTGGGTGGACGCGATCGACTGCAGTTCGCGAATCCGGTTCCACGCGCCCGGTCCGGGGATGAAACCGGCCACGGCCACGCCGTGCACGTACAGCGCGGTGGCGTAGCCGATCAGCACGGCGAGACCGGGCACCAGCTGCACCGCCCGGGGAACCGAGCGGGCCCGCAGGGCGAGCGCAGGGACCAGTACGCACAGCGCGGCGCCGACCGCTTCGACGACCCACTGGCTGTCGTCGAAGATCACCCACAGCGGCGCGACACCCAGCAGGGCGCCGAGACCGACCAGGGCGGTGCGACGCATGTCGTCGATCTCGAGTTCCTCCGGCCAGGTCCGGGTACCGGGCGCGACGGTCATACCCGCACCTCCCGGGTGGACTTGCTGGTCAGCCAGGCCCAGGCGTCGGCGACCGAGTCCCCGTGCGAGACCCGCACCACGCGCCAGCCGGCCGAGGCCAGGGCAATCTCGGCGTGCCGCAGCAGTTCATCGTGGCGGCCGGCGAGGTTGTCGCTGCGCAGGGACCAGCCACCGACGTCGAGCAGCAAGGCGCTGGCCGCACCCGGCGAACGCTTGGTGCGCGTCATCAGCCGCAGGCTCGCGTCGTCGAGCTGACCGAGGATGGCCAGCAGGCTGGCCTCGCCGCCGGCCCGCTCCACGCTCGCCAAGGCCGCGCGCAAGTCAGTGTCGGCGGCCGGCGCGATGTCCACCAGGACATCCATCATCGCCCCGGCGCTGCCCGCCGAATGCGCGCCGGGACCGGTCACCAGGTCGACGTCGCGCCCTAGTTCCTGCAGGTGATGCGCGACGCTGGCCGCGGCGCTGACCGCCCACTCGAAGCTGTCGCGCCCGCGAGGATCGCTCACGCGGCCCGCGGGGTCGGATGGTCCGAAACCGCCGCGCGGCGGCGACTCGCGGGGCAACGGTTGCCGCGGGGAATGTTCGCGCGGGGAATGTTCGCGCGGAAAGTGACGGTGCGCCGACGCTCGGGTATCGAGCAGCACGGCGGTACGGCCGTGCCACGGCCGCTCTTCCTGACGGACCATGGTCGAGCCGTGGCGGGCGGTCGAGCGCCAGTGCACCTTGCGTAGGTCGTCGCCGTGGCGGTACGCCCGCACCGAGGCGTCGTCCGAGCCATGGGTGCCGATCTGCCGGCTGCCCGACTGCTGCACCACATTCCACGCCCCGGGCAATCGGGTGCCGGGCAGCGGCTCCACCGCCGGCAGCACCACCAGGTCGCTCACCGAACGGAAGGACCGGGTGCGCTCTACCAGACCGAACGGATCGCTGACCCGCATGCTGAGTGGCCCGGTGCGGTAGCGACCCCGTCCGGGCAGCGGCAGCTGATAGGCCAGTGCTCGGCTCTCGCGGCCACGCAGCGAGTCCAGGGTGAAGCGCGCTCGCTGTTCGACCGACGGCGGTAGCGCGTCCTGGAGCATGAGCGAACCGGTCGGCAGCAGGGACTGATTGGTCAACGTGAGCTGAACCAGCACCGGTACGCCGGGCGGGATTCGGTTGGCCTCGAGCGAGCGGGAACAGGCCACCGACAGCCGCGAACGCGACACCACCACCGAGGCCACCAGCGGCGCGGCGACCAGCAGTACCGCCACCCGCACCAGGTCCCGCTGACCGAGCAGCAGGCCGCACACGGCGGCCGTCAACCCGGCGGTGAGCAGCGCACTGCCGCGGGTCGTCAGACCCAGTCGTACGCGGCCCCGGCTCACTGGCCGGAGTAGGCCGCGCCGGCGCGGCCGCTGGGGGAGAATCCCGCGCCGATCCGCCCGTTCGATCCGCCGGGACCCGGAACCGGGGTGCGGGCGATGACGTCGGCCAGTACGTGTCCGGCGCCGCGCCGGGCAACCTGAGCCTCCCCGGTGACGATGAGCCGATGGGTCAGCACCGGGTGGACGAGGAACTGGATGTCGTCGGGCGCCACATAGTCGCGCTGGTCCAGGGCGGCCCAGGCCTTGGCCGCGCGGACCAGATGCAGGACCGCCCGCGGGGACGCGCCGAGGCGGACTTCAGGCGAGGTGCGAGTCGCATTGGCCAGGTCGACGGCGTAGGACTTCACCGCGTCGGCGACGTGCACCCGTCGGGTAGTCGCGATCAGACGGCGGATCTCCTCGGCGTCGGACACCGGCTTCAGCAGGTCGAGTGGGTCCAATTCATCCTGCTCGGACAGCATTGCGATCTCAGCCGCGCGATCCGGATACCCCACCGACAGGCGGGCCATGAACCGGTCCAGCTGGGCTTCGGGCAGGGGATACGTGCCTTCCATGTCGATCGGGTTCTGGGTCGCCAGCACCATGAACGGCGACTCGAGGGCGAAGGTCTCACCGTCCACCGAGACCTGCCGCTCCTCCATGCTCTCCAGCAGCGCCGACTGCGTCTTCGGGGAAGCGCGGTTGATCTCGTCGCCGACGACCAGGTTGGCGAAGACCGGGCCGGGCTTGAACTCGAAGTCGCGACTGTCGGCGGAGTAGATGCTCACGCCGGTCACGTCACTGGGCAGCAGGTCGGGCGTGAACTGGATGCGCCGCACGCTGCAGTCGATCGAGCGGGCCAGGGCACGGGCGAATTTCGTCTTGCCGACACCGGGCACGTCCTCGATCAACAGATGGCCTTCGGCCAGCAGCACGGCCAGCCCAAGTCTGATCATCTGAGACTTGCCCTCGATGACCTTCTCGACGTTGGCGGCGATGCGCTCGGCGGCGGCGGCCACCGCTATCGCGCCGTCGGGACGGGGTGCGCTGCGTGCATCAGGCGGTGATGCCAACGGGCCGACCTCCGGGCGGGCCAGGGTGCCGGTCCAGGTGGCCCGCGGGTCGAAGCCGGCGGCACTGCTCGGCTGGAACTCGTTCACCACGACGAATCGGTCTCCCGTCAGTGTCCCGCCGTCGCGAAAGGCGCGGCCGGATCGGGCCGGCGCTAGCCGGCTCGAGTCGATTATTGCCGTCCGCCCGCAACGGCGCCGCTCCCCGGGGCAGATCATCGCAGGTGACCTGGCCGCCGAGCAGCGATCGAAGGCCCCCACTGCTTCGGCGCGAGTTGGTCGAGCTGGTCGGCCGGCGGGGGCCGATGCCGGCCAACCGGCGCCCTGTCTGCCCCAAGTGGTGGTATGTGGGGTGCTGTGGGGAGAAGTGGGGTATGGTCGCGACCTGAGGTGAGGCGAGGAGGTGGCGCGGTGTTCCTGGGCACGCATACCCCGCGCCTGGACGACAAGGGTCGGCTCGCGCTTCCGGCGCGGTTCCGGCCGGAACTGGCGGGAGGTCTGGTGCTCACGAAGGGCCAGGAGCGCTGCCTGTTCGCCTTCAGCCTCGATGAGTTCCAACGCATCACCGAGGCCATGCGTGCGACGCCGACCGCCCCGTCGGCGTCGGGTCCGTCGGCGTCGGGTCCGTCGGCGTCGGGTCCGTCGGCGTCGGGTCCGTCGGCTCGAGCCGCCCGCGACAACAGCCGGGTCTTTTTCGCCAGCGCCTCGCAGGAAACTCTCGACGGCCAGGGCCGGGTGACGATCCCGGCCCCGCTGCGCTCGTACGCCGGGTTGACCAAGGAGTGCGCGGTGATCGGTGCGAACACCCGGGTCGAGATTTGGGACGCCGCCGCGTGGGAGGCCTAC
Source organism: Actinomycetota bacterium (assembly GCA_030947395.1). GTDB lineage: Bacteria > Actinomycetota > Actinomycetes > Mycobacteriales > Jatrophihabitantaceae > JALZBL01. The sequence continues at coordinate 7,929 of JALZBL010000037.1, forward strand.
CTGGCCGACCGGGAACCGGCCTTCGCCGAGGCCGATGAGGAGGTGCTGCCCGGCTTGCTGTGAGCCAACGCCCCATCACGATCGATGAGCGCTCGCGCGAACAGCATTGATTGATCGATGAGCGCTCGCGCGAAGATCATTTGATTGATCAATGAGCGCTCGCGCGAAGCACCACGAGATTCCGCTCGCCGTTCACCGACGTTCGGCAGGCCTCGGCCTCCTCCCGCTCCTCCTGGCGCACCTTCCCCGGTGCCAGGGGGCTCGGCGGGCGGGGACCCGGATCTGCCGCCCGTCACCGCCCGCCCGTCCCGAGCCGCAGGAGAGGTCAGCCGTGAGCCAGCGCGGAGCCGACGAGCCGCCCCAGCCTCAGCACGTTCCGGTGCTGCGCGAGCGAGTGCTCGAGCTGCTCGCACCCAGCCTGTCGGAGTCCGGGGCGGTCTGCGTCGACGCGACGGTCGGTCTGGGTGGGCACGCCGAGGCCTTGCTCGCCGCGCACGAGGGGCTGCGGTTGATCGGGCTCGACCGCGATGAACGGGCCCTGGAACTCAGCGCGCACCGGCTGGCCGACTTCGGGACGCGCGTCGAGCTGGTCCATGCCGTGTACGACGAGCTGCCTGACGTGCTCGATCGCCTCGACATCACCGCGGTGGACGGTGCGCTGTTCGACCTCGGGGTCTCGTCCCTGCAGCTCGACGACGCCGAGCGCGGCTTCGCCTACGCCCGGGACGCGCCGCTGGACATGCGGATGGACGCCGGAACCGAGTTGACGGCCCAGGTGGTGGTCAACACCTATCCGGTGCCCGAGCTGGTCCGGGTGCTGCGCGACTACGGCGAGGAGCGCTTCGCCCGGCGCATCGCCCGGGCGATCGAGCGGGAGAGGGAGCGCGCACCGCTGACGTCGACCGGGCAGCTGGCCGAACTGGTCCGCGACGCGATCCCGGCCGCCACCCGGGCCCCGGGCACGGGCCATCCGGCCCGGCGCACGTTCCAGGCGCTGCGCATCGAAGTCAACGGCGAGCTGGCAGCGGTGGCCAACGCGATTCCGGCTGCGCTGAATACCCTGCGGGTCGGCGGGCGCATCGTCGTGCTGGCGTATCACTCGCTCGAGGACCGCCTGGTCAAGGCTGCGTTCGACGAATTGGCGGCCGACCGGACGCCACCCGGTTTGCCCGTCCCGCTCGAGTCAGCTGGCCCGCAGCTACGGGTGCTGACCCGCGGGGTCGAGCGCGCCGGCGACGCCGAGATCGAAGCAAATCCGCGGGCTCGGTCAGCCCGACTGCGTGCGGCGGAACGAATCCGGACCGCCGGCGCAGCGGCCGGGCGGGCAGAGGTGGCCGGGGTCCTCTCGCCGGCGCCCGTCCACCCGAGCGCCCGTACCCGGCCACCCGCCCGTTCCGGCCCTCGAGGGCGTGGGGCCGACGGACACCGCCCGAGGGGGAGAACATGACCGCGACCGGAGCGAATCGCCCCGGCCGGCCGTCGCGGCCCAGCGCCGGTCCCGAGCCGACCGCCCGACGGCCCAGGACGCAGGAACCAGTCACGCCGGCCTCGCGGCGCATCCCGTTCGCGGTGCTCCTCGTGGCCGTCCTCGGCGGCGGCCTCTGCGCGCTGCTCACCCTCAACACCGCCCTGGCCGCCAGCGAGGTGCGCCAACGCAATCTTGATGCGGCCAATGACGCGCTCAACGACCGCGAACAGCAGCTCGCCCGAGAAGTGGCCGCACTCCAGGCTCCGACTGCGCTGGCCCGTCGGGCCACCGAGTTCGGGCTCGTGCCGGCCGACGCGCCGGCCTTCCTGCGCATCGGCCGGGACGGCTCGGTCACCGTGTTGGGTCATCCGGCGCCGGCCAGCGCGGCGGTGCCAGACCCCATCCCGAAGACGACGGGACCGAAGACGACGGGACCGAAGACGACGGGACCGAAGACGACGGGACCGAAGACGACGGGACCGAAGACCAGCGGCCGGTCTGTCGCGACCACCACCGCGGCGACGACCCCGCC
>JALZBL010000230.1 GCA_030947395.1 Actinomycetota bacterium
CTCCTGTTCATACCCGCCGCGCCGTCGTGGCCGCTCAGCCCGGCCGATGAACCCGCCGCTCAGCTCAGCCAGAGGCAGAACGGATGCCCGACTGGATCAAGGTGCACCCGGACGTCGTCCTGGGGTTGGTAAGCGGCGAGGGTGGCGCCGCAGGCCGCCGCGTGCGCGCTGGCCCGGTCCAGGTCGGCCACCCGGATCTCGAGGTGCAGCATCATGTGTTGGTCATCGTCACCGGCCGGCCAGACCGGAGGCACGTAGGACGACTCGGTCTGGAAGGACAGCCCCACCGTTCCCGCCGGGCCGCGCAGCATGACCCAGTCCGGTTCTGCCGCGGTGATCTGCCAGCCGAGGAGCCGCCGGTAGAAGTCGGCGAGCGCCGCCGGGTCGGGCGAGCCGATGTTGACGGTAGTGAGGGTGAGGTCGGCTCCGTCGGCCATCGGGTTTCCTTTCGCCGGAGGCGGAAGAGTTCGGGAGGATCCGCAGGTCGTCAGGGGCCTGGCTGAGCTCGTGATCCGCGTCAGCCACGATAGGCACATCCGGCGCCCGCGTCCTCGTCGGATCTGGCTTTCGGGTGAGGTCGAGCGATGGGCATCATTTCCCTGGATCAGTTTGCGCGTGGCGTGCTCCGCGAGCCCGCCGCCGCACCGTCACCTCGCATCATCGGGGTGGACGGGCCGAGCGGTTCCGGGAAGAGCACCCTGGCCCGTCGCCTGATGGCCCGGCTGCCCGACGCCGGCCTGATCGAGATCGACGACTTCGTCTCTTGGACCGACCTGAGTCGATGGTGGCCGCGTTTCCTCCCGCAGGTCCTCGAGCCACTGGCCGCCGGTCGGGCAGCGCACTATCAGGTCAGGGACTGGGTCGGGGACGAGTTCGGGTCGTCGCTCAACGGGTGGAGGTCGTGGTCCGCCGACGTAGGCGCCCCACCGCGCTGCCATAATCTGCGGCGCCCGACCGGGCTCAGCGCCCGCGCGGTAGACCCGGAGAAGCCGTATCACCCGAGGAAGCCGTAGGACCCGAGGAAGGGGCCCCGACATGGCCTCGCCGCAGCCGGCGATCGAACCGTACGACCGCGGAATGCTCGACGTCGGCGACGGAAATCTCGTGTACTGGGAGACGTGCGGCAATCCCGACGGCAAGGCCGCGCTCTACGTGCACGGCGGCCCAGGAGCGGGCTGCTCGGCGGGAGCGCGCCGGTCCTTCGATCCGCAGCGCTACCGCGCCGTCCTGTTCGACCAGCGCGGCTGCGGACGAAGTATGCCGCCCGCTAGCGATCCGTCCACCGACATGGGCGTGAACACCACCGATCATCTGCTGGCCGACATGGAACGGCTACGCGAGCACCTCGGCATCGAGCGGTGGCTGCTCTTCGGCGGGTCATGGGGTTCGACGCTCGTCCTGGCCTACGCCGAGCGGTACCCGCACCGGGTGAGCGAGATCGTCATCCCCGCCGTCACCACCACCCGCCGGTCGGAGACCGACTGGCTCTACCGCGGCGTGGGGCGGTTCTTCCCCGCCGAGTGGGACCGGTTTCGCGCCGCCGTTCCGGAGGCCGAGCGCGACGGCGACCTGGTCGCCGCCTACGCCCGCCGGATGGAGCATCCCGACCTCGAGGTACGGGTCCGGGCGGCCGACGAGTGGTTGGCGTGGGAGGACGCGGTGATCTCGCTGGAACCCAAGGGAAGGCCGAACGTCTACCGCGACCGACCGCCAGCCGCGCGGTTGGCCTTCGTGCGGATCTGCGCGCATTACTTCTCTCACGGCGCCTGGCTCGAGGAGGGAGTTCTGCTGCGCGAGGCCGGGCGGCTGGCCGGCCTCCCGGGCGTCCTGATCCACGGTCGTCTCGACCTGGGTGGGCCGCTGGGCACGGCGTGGGAACTCGCCCGGGCCTGGCCGGACGCCCGGCTGGAGATCGTCGAGGACTCCGGTCACACCGGCAGTGACGACATGCGCCAGCGGATCAGCGACGCGCTCGATGGCTTCGCCGGCCGGTGAGTCGCTTTCCTGCACCGAAGTCGCCACGGAGATCGACCGACGACTCGATGAAGGAAATGCGGTGGGTGCCCGGTGCGGGCGCTGTGGGAAGGCCGAGCCGTCCGCGCCACGCCGCCGGGGCACGGAATGCGCGCGTAACGTCTGCGCAACAACCGGGACACCCGGCGGCAATGGCGCCGCCCTAGCGTCAAGCGTTGGCCGCGGTCGAATCGGTAGGCCATCTCATGCCCACACGGAGGACGGATGTTCGCCAGCCCAGCCGAGATCCTGAGCTACATCAAGAAGGAGGGGGTCGAGTTCGTCGACGTCCGCTTCACCGACCTCCCGGGCGTGCAGCAGCACTTCAACGTGCCGGCGTCGAACTTCACCGAGGACGCCTTCTCCGATGGGCTGATGTTTGACGGCTCTTCGATCCGCGGGTTCGCCGCGATCCACAAGTCGGACCTCAAGCTCCTGCCGGACCCGGCCACCGCCTACGTCGACGCGTTCCGTGCGGCCAAGACCCTCAATCTCAACTTTTCCATCGTCGAACCGCGCACCGGTGAGCCTTACGAGCGCGACCCGCGCCAAGTCGCCACCAAGGCCGAGGAGTACCTGAAGAGCACCGGCATCGCCGACACCTGCTACTTCGGTCCCGAGGCGGAGTTCTACATCTTCGACGACGTGCGTTATGAGTCCAAGATGAACACCGCCTCCTACTTCATCGACTCCGAGGAGGGCCACTGGAACACCGGCCGGGTCGAGGCGGGCGGCAACCTCGCCTACAAGACCAGCGTCAAGGGCGGGTACTTCCCGGTGACGCCGTACGACCACTACGCCGACCTGCGCGACCAGATCAGCACCGAGCTGATGAACGCCGGGTTGAAGCTCGAGCGGGCCCACCACGAGGTCGGCACGGCCGGCCAGGCTGAGATCAACTACCAGTTCGACACGCTGACCCACGCCGCCGACCAGCTGCTGATGTTCAAGTACATCGTCAAGAATGTGGCCTGGCGCAACGGCAAAACGGCCACGTTCATGCCCAAGCCCCTCTTCGGAGACAACGGCTCGGGCATGCACTGTCACCAGTCGCTGTGGAAGGACGGTGAGCCGCTCTTTTACGACGAGACCGGGTACGCCGGCCTGAGTGATACCGCGCGCTACTACATCGGCGGCCTGCTCTACCACGCCCCGTCGCTGCTGGCCTTCACCAACCCGACGGTCAACTCCTACCACCGGCTCGTGCCCGGCTACGAGGCGCCGGTGAACCTGGTCTACTCCGCCGGCAACCGCTCGGCCTGCATCCGCGTCCCGATCACCGGGGTCAGCCCGAAGGCCAAGCGCATCGAGTTCCGCGTTCCCGACCCGTCGGCCAACCCCTACCTCGCCTTCTCGGCGATGATGATGGCCGGGGTCGACGGTATCCGGAACAAGATCGAGCCCGCCGAGCCCATCGACAAGGACCTTTACGAACTCCCGCCCGACGAGGCCGCCTCGATCCCGCAGGTGCCGGGTTCACTCGACGCGGTGCTCACCCACCTCGAGGCCGACCACGACTACCTGGTGGAGGGCAACGTCTTCACCGAAGACCTGATCGAGACCTGGATCGATTACAAGCGGGTCAACGAGGTTGACCCGGTGCGCCTGCGTCCACACCCCTACGAGTTCGACCTCTACTACAACATCTGAGCCGGGAAACAACTGCAGGCCCCGGATTCCGGGGCCTCCAGTCGTTTCGGGGTGATCGGATCAAGATCGATTCCGCAGGGATTCCGCAGGAGATGCGCTCCAGCTCGCGATCGTGGCCGAAACCGTCGCCCGGGTGGCCTCGTCCTTGTCTGGCCACACTTGCCCGTAGACGTCGAGCGTCGTCTTCGCGCTCGCGTGTCGTAGGCG
>JALZBL010000231.1 GCA_030947395.1 Actinomycetota bacterium
ATGTCGACGGCGTGGAAGCCGAAGCGTTGGATCAACACTTCGGCGCTCTCGTCCTCGTCCAGCAGAGCGGCGACGCTCCGGTCGAACCCCCGCTCCACCAGGTTGCGGAAGATCCCGAGCACGCAGCGGGCATGGAGGCGACCGAGGTCCAGCGGTGTGCTCCAGGATGACTCGAGCTCAGTCGCCGGGATGTCGACCCCGAGCGAGTTGACCAGCTCGCCGTGCGCCTGCTCGGGAAAGCCGGCGTCGAACTGGCGCGGCGCCAGCCGGCGCAGGACGGGTTGGATAAGCGCGAAGGCGGCCTCGATCTCCTCGGCTCGCTGCTTCAGGGCGGCGCTGAGCGCTGGCTCCGCCAGCGGATGCCCACCCGCCGGGACGTTGAGCCCGAACCCGCCGTTCCGCGCCGCCCAGCCGGACGGCGACGTCACCGTCGCCACCGCGCCCGGGCGCGGCCCGGCCGCAGCCTCGTCCCAGGGAGCGAGCCACCGTCCGTCGGGCTGGAGCACGGACTTCATCCTTGGGCTCCGCCGGAGACGGTAACCCTGACCCCGTCGTTCGAGGTCCCGCCGACTCGGCCGGTGACCCTGGCGTTCTCATTCGGCCGTCCGGGTGTGGCCAGATCCTTGAACCTGCGCGCTCCGGCCCAGGCGTTAGACGGGCCGCCGCCCTCGGTGGGGTTACGCCCGGCCGCGATGTAGCCCTCGGTGCCGGTGACCAGGTCGTGCGACGTCCAGGCGGCGGCGGTACCAGTGACCGCACGACCGTCGGTGCGCCCTTCGCCCGTGATCGGCGTTTGCGTGTCGTCACGAGTCTGGACGGTGCGGGGCCGGAACAGGAACTCGCTGTTGCCGGTCACCCTGCCGGCGCTGATGGCGAAGGTCCCGGTGATGCGGCCAGGTATGGAGGATGCGGGCGCCGCCGCCGCGTTGATCTCCTTCGCGCTGGCATCCCTGCCGGCCAGGCGACGAGCCTGGGCCCCGGGGAAGGACGCGCCGACCCAGTCGTCGGCCGCCGCCTCCGCGGGCCGCATCTCACCGTAGTACGACGACCCGGTGATGTCGTTCCGATAGCCGCGCTCGATGCCGGTCACCAATTTGGAATGCATGGGGAGGTCGCCGGTCACCGCCACATCGCCGGGCCTGGGCTCGAGGCGCTGGGTCGCCGGGTCAGCCTCCTCGGGCTCGCACGCGCCGAAGATGGTAGATGGCCCCTGGTAGGGCGTGCCGGTCACGGGACGGCAGTCACCCGGCTCGTCACCGGTGACGTTGGCGCGGTACTCCAGGCTCGGACCCGTGACCTGCTGGCCCCTCCACGTCTGCGCCAGGGTCACCTTGCCCGCGGTCACCGGGTCGAGCCGCGCCCGGCCGAGGTGGTCGGCCGGTGCCGTACCGCCACCGATCGCGCCGCACTCGGTGGAGTAGAGGTTCTGGTACTGGTCGCCGGTGACCGGGCGGCAGGCGCCGGCCTCGTTCCCAGTGACCCGCCCGCTGCGGCCGACGGCCGTGCCGGTGACAGCCAGCCCGTCGTCGCTGTTCTCCAGCGCCGGCCCGGCCGGTTGGACCCCCAGCCTGCCGCCGACCGCGGACGCGCCGTGGGGGTCGGCCCGGCGGGGGAACTGCGCCGAACGGTAGGCGCCGTCAGTGCGCGGCGTCAGGTCGTCGGCGGGCCTCTGGTCGGCTTCACCGGTGATGGGCAGGTGCTCGCCGGCCTCGTCACCGGTGATGGGGACGTTGCCCCGAACGGTGGTGCCCGAGACGACGAGGCCCTGCGGCGTCCGCATCAGCCCGACCTTGACCCCGGCGCCGGGGGCAGGGGCCGGGCCGTCGGCCGGGACGTACTGCGTGCCCGAAATCGGGTGGGAAGAGCCGGGCTCTCCGCCCGTGACCTGCACGCCCGGAGCGATCCGCACCCCGGTCACGTGCTGGCCGCCATAGGTAGGCGACTCAATGACCTTGGGGACGTACCTGACCCGGCCCTGTCGCTGCGGCCGGCTGATCCCTTCGCTGCCCAAGCGGCTGGCCTCGGCGCGCCGAGCCCGGGCCCGATCACGACCGGAACCAGCGTCGACGTCGACGGGCACACTCTCCGGCGCTGGCAGCGCGCCGGCGCCCTTCAGCGCCTGCTTGCCCTGGGAGAGCTGGCGGCGGCGCTCCATAGAGACGGAGCGGCCGAAGTGGGCGGCGGCGACGGCGTCGGTCGGGGCAGCCGTCTTGGTGTTGGACGCGCCTTGACCGCGGGCGGCGAGGGGCGCGCCCGCCCCGTTGCCCTGCGAGTTCTCCGGCGCAGGCGGCGCGCCACCGCTGTTCAGCGCCACCTTGCCCTGGGACATCTGGCGGCGGCGCTGCATGGAGACGAGGCGTCCGGAGTGAGCCGCGGCTACGGCGTCGGTGGGGACGGGCCTTTCCTCCTGAGCCCCTTGCGTGTCCGCCGGCGCGCCTTGACCATTGGCAGCTGGGGCGGCCCCCGCCCCGTTGACGTACCGGTTCTCCGCGGTGGGCAGCGCGCCGGCGCGGTTCAGCGCCTGCTTGCCCTGGGACATCTGGCGGCGGCGCTCGATGGAGACGGAGCGGCCGAAGTGAGCCGCGGCCACGGCGTCGGTGGGGACGGCCCTTTCCTCCTGAGCCGCTTGCGTCCCGTTCGGCTCGCCTTGACCATTGGGGTCGGCAGCGGCCGCCCCTGCGCCGTTGGCCTGCAGGTTCTCTCCGGCGGCCGGCGTGCCGGCGCCGTTCAGGGCCTGCTTGCCCTGGGACAGCTGGCGGCGGCGCAACGTCGCCACAGCGCGACCACCACGGGCAGCATCTCGGAGCTCGCCCAGCTCAGCGGCGTCGGCGGTGTCAACCGCGTACATTCCCATGCTCAGCCAGCTCCCCCGCGGTACACGACGAAGACCGGCGCGCCGGCGCCGTTCAGCGCCCGCTTGCCCTGGGACAGCTGGCGGCGTCGCTGCATGGACAGGGCGCGGGCGAGACGGGCCGGAGGCACGCCATCGGTCGTGACCGCAATCCCCCTGGGAGTGGATTCGGTGGGATGTGTGATCGCCAAAGCGGACCGGCCGGCGGCGAGCGCCCGGCGCCGCGACATTGCCGCGGCGCGACCGTACCGGGCCGCATCCCGGGGTGCTGGCCGGTCACTGCTGTCAGCGGTCTGGACCACGTGCATGCCCAATCTCAGCGGGCCCCAGCGCGGTGGACGACAAACGCCGTGCCCTGGGACTGCTGATAGTTGTCGTAGCCGAGAAGGCGCACGTGGTGACCGGGGTTGGCGCGGTGGCACGAGTCGAGCTCGGCCAGGACCCTGTCGACCGACCGCTCACCGAAGTAGGGGAGCTCCCAGAGGTACCAGAAGTTTGACATCGACTTCTCGGGCTCCGTGTACTCAATGGCCGGGCTCCAGCCGGAGTCGATGAGGTACGTGATCTGCTGGCGGAGCCGCTCGGGCGTCATCGGAGGCAGGTAGGAGAAGGTCTCCGCACGACGCAGGGTGGGCCCGTAGGGTTCAATATGCATGTCAATCTCTCCTTTCGGCCCTTTCCTTCGGGGCCGGGGGGGGTGAGGTGCCGGGACGATGGAACCGGCGACCGGCCCGCTTTCAGGCGGTGATCTTGTCCACCGTGTCGAACTCGAACTTGATTTCCTTCCAGGTCTCCATCGCGATCGCCAGCTCGGGGCTGTGGCGGGCCGCCTCGGTCAAGATCTCGCGACCTTCGCGTTCGACCTGCCGGCCCTGGTTGCGTGCCTCCACGCAGGCCTCGAGCGCCACCCGGTTGGCGTGGGCGCCGGGTGCGTTGCCCCACGGGTGGCCGAGCGTGCCGCCGCCGAACTGCAAGCAGGCGTCGTCGCCAAAGATGGCCACGAGTGCAGGCATGTGC
>JALZBL010000232.1 GCA_030947395.1 Actinomycetota bacterium
GTCCTGATGCGCGGCGTACCCGGCCTGCTGGCCAAGGACGGCGCGGAGGGGGTGTGGGGCGCGGCGGCACCCGGTCTGGGTGCGATCGCGGTGAAGATCGACGATGGTGCGGCCCGCGCCGCTGACCGGGTGGCCGTCGCCGCGCTGCGGCGGCTCGGTCTCGACGCCGCGGTGCTCGACGAGCTGGCCGAGGCACCGGTGTCCGGCGGTGGCCCGACCGTCGGCGTGATCCGTACGCGGGCCGGCGTGCTCGGCTGACCGACGCCGCGGACCAGCTTCGGGTCATTATCCCCGGGCGGGCGGCTCAGGCCCGCTCGAACAGGAGCACGACATCGGCCGAGCCAGTCCGCTGGGCCAGGTCGAGCGGCGACTGGCCCCGCTGGTTGGGCCGGTGTGCGTCGGCCCCGCGGGCGAGAAGCAGCTCGATCACGTCGCTGCGCCCCTTGGCGTTGAGCACGGCCGCGGCCAATGGCGTGCCGCCGGTGTTGTCGACCGGATCGACCTCAGCGCCGGCGTCGAGCAGGGCCCGCGCCACCTCGAGGTCGCCGCGGGAGGCGGCGATGCCGAGCGGGGTGTAGCCGACGCGATTGCGGGCGTTGACGTCGTCCCCGGCGGCGACCCGGCGGGCGACGTCCTCGGCCGTGCCTCGGGCAGCGATGTCGTGCAGATCGTCGAGGCCGGCGACGGCCGTGGGGGCGCCCGCAGCCGGCCGCTGGCCTGGTTGGTCGGGTCTGGTGCGTCTTCCGAACAGGGCCATCAAAGTCACTCCGAGCAGGTCGGGTCGGCGGCGCTGATGCCGGTCGGGGTGGGCACCGGCTTGAGGTCGGCGCCGAACCGGTCGGCACCGTGCGGACGTTCATCCAAGACGGTAGCGCCTGGTCCACCGAAACCGATCGCACGCCGCGGTAGGCCGACCGACGATTACCTCGATGTCACCGTGGTGGGCAAGTCAGCCCGGAGCACGGAGGTCCGCCAGGGCGGACAGCCCACCGTCCGGGCAGCGGCCACTGGGCCGGGCCCCGGCGTGAGCCCCCGGTAGCGGGCGCAGTGGTTTGCCCGCCCGCTCCCGTCACCTATGCTGAAGGGGTCTCCGACGGAGTTCGTCAGACGGTGCTGCTCCACCAGATTCACGGCCCCCATCGTCTAGAGGCCCAGGACGCCGCCCTTTCAAGGCGGTAGCACGGGTTCGAATCCCGTTGGGGGTACGGCCGCTGTCTCCTCGACGGCGAGCCTCGCAAGGCCCTGTAGCGCAGTTGGTTAGCGTGCCGCCCTGTCACGGCGGAGGTCGCGGGTTCGAGTCCCGTCAGGGTCGCCAGTCTCAGCGTCGCCAGTCTTAGGGTCGCCAGTTCGGCCCCAGCTGGCGGTGCCGCCGGTTCCAATCGCGCGGCGATCTTCGGCAAAGTGGTTGCTCGCGTCGTCATCTCATGATCAGAGGGCTTGGCTGTCGCGGAGCCCGGCGCAGGACGGTCCACGGACCACGCTCTGGGGTGGCAGGATCGCGGCTATCGACGACCCACCTGTCCTCATCGCGGCCGCCCACGGCACCCGGTCGAACGCCGGCCGGGCGACGGTGGAGGAGATCGTCACCGCCGTCCGGCGCGCGCGCCCCGCGTTGCCGGTTGCGCTGTGCTTCGTCGACGTGATCCGGCCCTCGTTGGTCGACGTCCTCACCGGAGTGGTCGGACCCGCGGTGGTAGTCCCGGTCCTCCTCTCCGGCGGTTACCACGTCCGGATAGACATCCCGTCGGTGCTGGCCCGTCGACCCGAGGTGGTCACCGCGCCCCCGCTGGGACCGGATCCCCGGCTGGCCGACGCCCTGGCCGGGCGGCTGGCGCAGGCCGGGCGCGATCCGATCGCCGGCCGGCGCGTGGCCATGATCGCAGCCGGCTCCTCCGATTCGTCGGCGCGCGCCGACATAGACGTGGCCGCCGCCCAGCTGTCGAGTCGGCTCGGGTGCGAGGTTACGGCCGGCGTGCTCAGCGGTCCCGGCCCGACGCTGGCCGACATCGTCGCCACGGCCGCCACGCCCGTGGACGTCGCGGGTTACCTGCTGGCCGGGGGCTTCTTCGCCGAGCGGCTACGAGCCGACGCGGCGGCGCTCGGGGTCCGGGTGGTGGCCGGGCCGATCGGTGCCCACCCGGTACTGACCGAACTCATCCTCGCCCGCTACGACACCGCCCGCTACGACACCGCGCGCCACGAAACCCGGGCCGACCACGAGGTGAGCGGAGCAACCCGACCCACATCGCCTGGAATCGGGTAGGCCGGGCGGTAGACTGCCGCGAGGTTCACCCGCTCCGCCGCATCCGGGCGCAGTGACCCGGCCAGGTAGCTCAGCTGGTACGAGCATCCGCCTGAAAAGCGGAGGGTCGGCGGTTCGATCCCGCCCCTGGCCACCGGGGGGCGGCGCCAGCGCATCGTCGGGAGTCACTACGACTCCTGGCGGCGAGCCGATACCGATGCCCTGCTCGGTGCAGCACGATCCGGTCAGCGCGTCCTGTAGGACCATTCGTCTCGCATCCGGATTTGAAGGTTGTCACGGTCGCGTCCGAGGTTGGATAGACCCATGGACGCGACCGACTGGTTCCTGAGCGCTGACGAGCGCGGAAACTCCGCCACCCGTATCGACCGTCGCCATTCGGGCGGGAAGGCCTGGACGTCGGGAAACGCTGCCTCCCCGCTGGTTCACGGCAAGCGCTATTTCGCCGAGCTGCTGCGGTGCATCGGGCAGGTCCGAGCCGGCGACCTGGTTCTGTTCACCGACTGGCGCGGCGACCCCGACGAGGCCCTGGACGAGGGCGGCATTGAGGTCTCCCGCGCGCTGGCCGAGGCTGCGGCGAAGGGCGCCGTCGTCAAAGGTCTCATCTGGCGCTCGCATCTGGACCGGCTGTCCTTCAGCGAACAGCAGAACCGTCATCTGGGCGAAGACATCGAGGCGGCCGGGGGTGAATGCCTGCTGGACATGCGGGTACGGCCGGGCGGCTCGCATCACCAGAAGTTCGTCGTCCTTCGACATCCGGGGCGACCGGAACTGGACGTCGCGTTCGTCGGTGGCATCGATCTGTGCCACAGCCGACGGGACGGCCGCGACCACGGCGGTGATCCGCAACGGCAGCCGATGGCCAAGGTCTATGGAGACCGCCCGCCCTGGCACGACGTCCAGATCGCGCTACGCGGACCAGCGGTTGCCGACGCCGAGGCCACCTTCCGGGAACGGTGGAACGATCCCGCTCCGCTGACCCGAAATCCGGTGAACATCATCAGCGAACGCGTCCGGCGCGACGACCGCAAACCCGGCGCGCTGCCGGCGCCCTTACCTGACCCTGAACCGGTCGGGACCGCGAACGTGCAGGTGCTGCGCACCTACGGCAACCGCCACCCCGGCTACCCGTTCGCTCCAACCGGAGAACGCAGCGTCGCCCGCGCGTACAACAAGGTCGTCCCCCGCGCTCGGAGCATCATCTACGTCGAAGACCAGTACCTCTGGTCGGCCGAGATCGTGCACCGCTTCGCCGAGGCGTTGCGCACCAACCACCAGCTCCACCTCATCGCCGTCATTCCCCACCACCCCGACCAGGACGGCCGGATCTCGATGCCGCCGAATCTTGTCGGTCGCCAGCAAGCCCTCGACGAGCTCAACGGTGCAGCGCCGGCGCGGTTCGCGGTGTACGGGATCGAGAATCACGCGTCGACGCCGGTCTATGTGCACGCGAAGGTGTGCGTCATCGACGACCTGTGGGCCGCGGTCGGCTCGGACAACATCAACCGGAGATCGTGGACGCACGACTCGGAACTGTCCTGCGCCGTCATCGACGACGCCCGCGACGACAGAGCGCCCCAGGTCATAGATCGCTTCGGGCTCGG